>NZ_JBFAXX010000032.1:0-101171 GCF_040680995.1 Kitasatospora sp. NPDC051914 | reverse complement strand
TGGGGGTGGGCGTTGGCGTCCGTCGGGCCGCCGTGGGTGGCCCACCGGGTGTGGCCGATGCCGGTGGTGCCCGCCGGAAGAGGGGTCTCGGCGAGGGACTTCTGGAGGTTGGCGAGCTTCCCGGCCCGCTTGTCGGTGGCGAGGCTCCACTGCCCGTCGAGCCCCTGGGTCTGGACGGCCACACCGGCGGAGTCGTAACCCCGGTACTCCAGCCGTTGCAGACCTGCAATCACTACGTCGAGGGCCGTCTGGGACCCCACATATCCAACGATTCCGCACATGCGTGCCAGCATATGCGGCGTTTCGTTCACCGAGGTCACGCTCGCTGCTCACCCCGGTCACGCCTTGCGGACACCCCGCGTGACCGAGGACACAGCATCCCGGCAGGCCGCGACGGCCCACAATGGACATTGTGCTGACCGAACTCTGTACGAGGGGTGCCCCCCAGGCGCCCACCCCCTCCCCGTACGTGGATCTGGACCGGTCCGAGTGGAGTGCGCTGCGGGAGCGCACGCCGCTGCCGCTGACGGCCGACGAGGTCGAGCGCCTGCGCGGCCTGGGCACCGCCCTGGACCTGGACGAGGTTCGGGACGTCTACCTGCCGCTGTCCAGGCTGCTCAACCTCTACATCCACGCGACGCACGAGCTGCGCGGCACCCTGGGCACCTTCCTGGACACCCCGGACACCGAGCGCACCCGCACGCCGTTCATCATCGGCGTGGCCGGCTCGGTGGCGGTGGGCAAGTCGACCACGGCCCGACTGCTGCAGGCCCTGCTGGCCCGCTGGCCCGAGCATCCGCGGGTCGAGCTGGTCACCACCGACGGCTTCCTGCTGCCCAATGCGGAGCTGCGGCGGCGCGGGCTGATGGCCCGCAAGGGCTTCCCTGAGTCCTACGACCGGCGGGCGCTGATGCGGTTCGTCGCCGACGTGAAGGCCGGCAAGGAGCGGGTGACCGCCCCGGTCTACTCGCACCTGGTGTACGACATCGTGCCCGGCGAGCGGCTGACCGTGGAACGCCCGGACATCCTCATCGTCGAGGGCCTGAACGTCCTTCAGCCCGCCCTCCCCGGCAACGACGGCAGGACCCGGCTGGCCGTCGCCGACTACTTCGACTTCTCCATCTACGTCGACGCGCGCACCGACGACATCGAGCGCTGGTACCTGGACCGCTTCCGCAAGCTCCGCCAGACGGCCTTCCAGGACCCGAACTCCTACTTCCGGCGCTTCACCGAAGTCCCGGAGGAGGAGGCGATGGACTACGGCCGGCAGGTCTGGCGCACCATCAACAAGCCCAACCTGCTGGAGAACGTCCTGCCGACCCGTGGCCGGGCGACCCTGATCCTGCAGAAGGGTCAGGACCACAAGGTCCGCCGGGCCCTGCTCCGCAAACTCTGACGGAACGCCACGAGGGGCGCGTGGAACTGCGCGGGGCGATGGGTGACGGCTCGTCACCCACCGCCCCGCGCAGTTCCACGCGCCCCTCGGTGGTTATCCCAGGTGCGTCTTGACCACGTCGGCGAGGCGCTCGGCGACGGCCTTGGCCTGGGCCTCGTCCGCGGCCTCGACCATGACGCGGACCAGCGGCTCGGTGCCGGACGGCCGCAGCAGCACCCGGCCGGTGGTGCCCAGCTCGGCCTCGGCCTCGGCGACGGCGGCGGTGAGCTCGGCGCTGGTGCCGACCCGGCTCCTGTCCACGCCCTTCACGTTGATCAGGACCTGCGGCAGGCGGGTCATCACGGCGGCGAGGTCGGCCAGCGACTGCTTGGTGGCGGCCAGGCGGGCGCCCAGCATCAGGCCGGTGAGGGTGCCGTCGCCGGTGGTGGCGTGGTCGAGCAGGATGACGTGGCCGGACTGCTCGCCGCCGAGGGCGAAGCCGTGCTGCTTCATCGCCTCCAGCACGTAGCGGTCGCCGACCGCGGTCTCCACCAGGTCGATGCCCTCGCGCTGCATGGCCAGCTTGAAGCCCAGGTTGGACATCACGGTGGCGACCGCGGTGTTGCGGCGCAGCGTGCCGGCCTCCTTCATGGCGACGGCGAGGATGGCGATGATCTGGTCGCCGTCGACCTCGTTGCCGTCGGCGTCGGCGGCCAGGCAGCGGTCGGCGTCGCCGTCGAGGGCGATGCCGAGGTCGGCGCGGTGCTCCTTCATGGCGCTGCGGAGCTTGTCGAGGTGGGTGGAGCCGACGCCGTCGTTGATGTTGAGGCCGTCGGGCTCGGCGCCCAGGGTGTAGACGACCTCGGCGCCGGCCCGGGCGAAGGCCTCGGGGGCGACCCGGGCGGCCGCGCCGTGGGCGCCGTCGATGACGACCCGGATGCCGTCGAGTCGGTTGGGGAGGACGGCGACGAGGTGGGCGACGTACTTGTCGAAGCCCTCGGTGTACTGGCGGACGCGGCCGACGGCGGCGCCGGTGGGGCGCTTCCAGTTCTCGTCGCCGACGCCGTAGCGGCTGTAGTGCTCCTCGATGGCGTCCTCGATGGCGTCGTCCAGCTTGTGGCCGCCGCGGGCGAGGAACTTGATGCCGTTGTCGGGCATGGCGTTGTGGCTGGCGGAGAGCATGACGCCGAAGTCGGCGCCGAGCGCGCCGGTGAGGTAGGCGACGGCGGGGGTGGGCAGCACGCCGACCCGCAGGACGTCGACGCCGGCGCTGGCGAGGCCGGCGATCACGGCGGCTTCCAGGAACTCGCCGGAGGCGCGCGGGTCGCGGCCGACCACGGCGACCGGCCGGTGCCCTTCGAATGCGCCCGCATCGCCCAGCACATGGGCCGCGGCGACCGACAGGCCGAGTGCCAGTTCGGCGGTCAGGCCCTCGTTGGCCACGCCGCGTACACCGTCCGTACCGAAGAGTCGTCCCACTGTTCCCGTCCTTTTCGCCCTGCTCGTTGGTTCTCCACTCTCCCGCCGTCCGCACCGGGCGGGAGAGCACGACGCCCCGGAGTACACGAGGTACTCCGGGGCGTACGGGTTGCACCGGGGGTGCGCACCACCGGAGCGGCACGCACCCCCGGGGTGCAATTAGCGCTTGCTGTACTGCGGCGCCTTGCGGGCCTTCTTCAGACCGGCCTTCTTGCGCTCGACGGCGCGGGCGTCACGGGTCAGGAAACCGGCCTTCTTGAGCGGGCCGCGGTTGTTGTCCACGTCCGCCTCGTTGAGGGCACGGGCCACGCCGAGGCGCAGCGCGTAGGCCTGACCGGAGACGCCGCCACCCGCGATGCGGGCCACGACGTCGTAGCGGCCGTCGAGCTCGAGGAGCTTGAACGGCTCGTTGACGGTCTGCTGGTGCACCTTGTTGGGGAAGTAGTTCTCCAGGGTGCGACCGTTGATCTTCCACTTGCCGGTGCCCGGGACGATGCGCACGCGGGCGATCGCCTCCTTGCGGCGGCCGAGGCCGGCGCCCGGGGTGGCCTCGCCGAAGCGGCCGGCCAGCGACTCGGTGGTGTACTCGGTCTCCGAGGTGTACTCCTCGACGTTCTCGTCGAAGTCGACCTCGAGGGTGTTCTCGATGGCGTTCTCGGCCACGGTGTTCCTCAGCTCTCGCTACTCAGTGATGGGGTCTGGCGGCCGGAATTACTGCGCGACCTGGGTGATCTCGAACGGCACCGGCTGCTGGGCAGCGTGCGGGTGCTGGTCGCCCGAGTAGACCTTGAGCTTCGAGAGCATCTGACGGCCGAGGCTGTTCTTCGGGATCATGCCCTTGATGGCCTTCTCGACGGCCTTCTCCGGGTTCTTGTCCAGGAGGTCGTCGTAGCGGACCGAGCGGAGGCCGCCCGGGAAGCCGCTGTGGCGGTAGGCCATCTTCTGGGTCTTCTTGTTGCCCGACAGGTGAACCTTGTCGGCGTTGATGATGATGACGAAGTCACCAGTGTCAACGTGCGGCGCGTAGATCGCCTTGTGCTTGCCCCGCAGGAGGTTGGCGGCCTGGGAGGCCAGGCGGCCGAGCACGACGTCGGTCGCGTCGATGACGTGCCACTGACGCTGGACGTCGCCGGGCTTGGGGCTGTACGTACGCACGGTCGTAGCCTTCGCTTTTCAGTGAGTGGGTCCTGACAGGAGCACCGGACGAAAAGAACAGCCCGACCCACCTTGGACGCAATTCAAGGGGAGCCGCTGATCGTCAGCCTGATGTCTCCGGCGTACCGACCTCTCACGTGAGATAGAGCGAGCCAATACGCACAACAAGTGGTCAGCTTACCGGGCGCTCCGCGGGGGGTCAAAACGCCTCAGCGGTCACGGACCACCCGGGTCTCGTCCCAGACCGGTTCCGGCGACTCGTAGACGCGGCCGTCCGAGCCGAAGACCAGGAAACGGTCGAAGCTGCGGGCGAACCAGCGGTCGTGGGTGACGCACAGCACCGTGCCGTCGAACGCCTCCAGGCCCTGCTGCAGCGCCTCGGCGCTCTCCAGGTCGAGGTTGTCGGTGGGCTCGTCGAGCAGCAGCGCCGTCGCGCCGGACAGCTCCAGCTTGAGGATCATCAGCCGGGCCTGCTGGCCGCCGGAGAGCGACTCGAACTTCTGCTCCTCCTGGCGGTCGAGCTCGTAGCGGCGCAGGGCCGCCATCGCGGCGCCGCGGCCGAGCGCGTGCTCCTCCTCGACGATCGTCCGCACGGTGCGGCCGAGCAGCTCGGGGTGGGCGTGCGTCTGGCGGAAGTGGCCGGGCACCACGCGGGCGCCGAGCTTCCAGGCACCGCCGTGCTCCACGGTGTCGTCGCCGGCCAGCAGCCGCAGGAAGTGCGACTTGCCGGAGCCGTTGGAGCCGAGCACCGCGACCCGCTCGCCGTAGAAGACCTCCAGGTCGAAGGGCTTCATCAGGCCGCTGAGCTCCAGGCGCTCCATGGTGAAGGCCCGGACGCCGGTGCGGCCGCCTTTGAGCCGCATGCTGATGGACTGCTCGCGCGGCGGCGCCTCCGGCGGGCCGGCGTCCTCGAACTTCTTCAGCCGGGTCTGCGCGGCGGAGTACCGGGAGGCCATCTCGTGGCTGACCGCGGCGGCCTGGCGGAGGGTGACGACGAGCTTCTTGAGCTTGGCGTGCTCCTCGTCCCAGCGGCGGCGGAGCTCCTCGAAGCGCTCGAAGCGGGCCCGGCGGGCGTCGTGGAAGGAGCCGAAGCCGCCGCCGTGCACCCAGACGCTGCTGCCGGCCGCACCCGACTCGACGCTGATGATCTTCTCGGCGGTGCGGGAGAGCAGCTCCCGGTCGTGCGAGATGAACAGCACGGTCTTGTTGGTGGCCTTGATGGCCTCCTCCAGCCAGCGCTTGCCGGGGACGTCGAGGTAGTTGTCCGGCTCGTCGAGCAGCAGGACCTCCTCGGGGCCGCGCAGCAGCGCCTCCAGGACGAGCCGCTTCTGCTCGCCGCCGGAGAGCGTGTTGAGGCCGCGGAACTGCGCCCGGTCGAAGGGCATCCCGAGGGCGGCGGTGGTGCAGACGTCCCAGACGGTCTCGTAGTCGTAGCCGTCGGCGTCGGCCCAGTCGGCGAGCGCCTGGGCGTAGCGCATCTGGGTCTTCTCGTCGTCCTGGGCGAGCATGGCGAGCTCGGCGGCGTCCACCGCGCGGGCGGCGGTGGCGATGCGCTCGGGGGCGACGGAGACCAGCAGGTCGCGGACGGAGGCGTCGGCGGGCAGGGCGCCGGGGGTGTCGCGCCGGTCCTCGCGGCCGGTGGTGCCGACGAACTGGCGCATCACCCCGAGGCCGCCGCTGACGGTGACGCTGCCGCCGTGCGGCTGCACATCGCCGGCGATCATGCGCAGCAGGGTGGTCTTGCCGGCTCCGTTGGCGCCGACCAGGGCGACCGCGGCGCCCTCGCCGACCCGGAAGGACGCGTCGGCGAACAGCACCCGCCCGTCCGGCAGGTAGTACTCAAGGTGCGAAATCTCGACGTGTCCCATGGTTCCGGATTGTGCCAAGCGGGTGAGCCGGGGCCCAAACCGTTTTACCGCCGACGGCCGGTCAGGCCTGTCCGGGCAGGGTCCGCATGCGGCGGGCGAGGCGGTTGCGCTCGGCGAGTTCGCCGTCGGCCGGGTAGCCGACCTCCTCCAGGGTCAGGCCGTACGGGCGGACGACGTTGACCGCGGAGTTGCGCACCCGGCCGGCCAGCACCCGGCCGGGGAAGTCGACCGGACGGTGACCGTCGCCGACCAGCAGCATCGCGCCGACCAGCGAGCGGACCATGTTGTGGCAGAACGCGTCGGCGCGGACGGTGGCGACGGCGAGGGAGCCCTCCTGGGTCGCGTAGCCGTCCACCGGCACGCGGTCCCAGTGCAGTTCGAGCAGGGTGCGGATGGTGGTGGCGCCCTCGCGCTTCTTGCAGTACGCGGCGAAGTCGTGCTCGCCGAGCAGCAGCCGGGCGGCCTCGTTCATCTTCTCGATGTCGAGCGGGCGGTCGTGCCACAGGACGTGGCCGCGCAGCAGCGGGTCGACGCCGCCGGGGTGGTCGGCGACCCGGTAGGCGTAGCGGCGCCAGATCGCGGCGAAGCGGGCGTCGAAGCCGTGCGGCGCCTCGGAGATCCGGTAGATCCGGATGTCGGCGGGCAGCCGGCCGGCGAGGCGGCGGAGCAGCTTCTCGCCGTGCTCGGCCCACAGCTGTTCGGGCAGGTCGACGTGGGCGACCTGGCCGCGGGCGTGCACGCCGGCGTCGGTGCGGCCGGCCACGGTCAGCGGGAAGCCGATGGCGCTGCGGGTGACGATCTGCAGGGCGTTCTCGATCTCCTCCTGCACGGTGCGCCGGCCGCGCTGGCGGGCCCAGCCGGAGAACTCGGCGCCGTGGTAGGCGAGGTCGAGCCGGATGCGGCGGAAGCCCTCGGCCGGGCCGTCCTTGACGGGGGGCTGCTCGGCACAGTCGTTGGCCACTTCGTACTCCTGGGAGGGCTGCCTGCGGGAACTGCTCGGGCCCGCCCTCCCCACGGATGGGGAGGGCGGGCCCGGGTGACACCTGGGGGCGTCAGGCCTCGGTGGTCTCCGCGGCCTCGGCCTCGTCGGCCTTGGTCTCCTCGACCTTGGCCTCCTCGGCCTCCTTGACCGCGCGCTTGGCAGCGGCCTCGGCCTCGGCGACGGTGGCCTTGGTGGCGATCTCGCCCTCGACCAGCTCGATCACGGCCATCGGGGCGTTGTCGCCGCGACGGGTGCCGATCTTGGTGATGCGGGTGTAACCGCCGGGGCGGTTCTCGAAGCGCGGCGCGATCTCGGTGAAGAGGGTGTGCAGCACCGAGACGTCGGTGATGGTCTTGCGCACCAGGCGACGGTTGTGGATGTCGCCCTTCTTCGCCTTGGTGATCAGCTTCTCCGCCAGCGGGCGCAGGCGGCGGGCCTTGGCCTCGGTGGTGGTGATGCGGCCGTACTGGAACAGCTCACGGGCCAGACCGGCGAGCAGCAGGGGCTCGTGGTGCGGGCCGCCGCCGAGGCGGGCACCCTTGGTGGGACGCGGCATGGAATGACTCCTCGTATCTCCGACTGCGGCCGTACCAGGTACCGCAGCGGGCGCACGGGCACTGTGCCCGTACGACTTGCATGGTGACGGGGGCGGTCCGCTGGGGACCGCCCCCGGCCCAGATCCTTAGTACTGCTCGGTCTCCGCGTAGCCCTGGTCGTCCAGGTCGTCGGCGCCGAAGGCGTCGGCGGCAGCGGTCGGGTCGAACCCGGGCGGGCTGTCCTTGAGGGCCAGGCCCATGCCGGCCAGCTTCGCCTTGACCTCGTCGATCGACTTCGCACCGAAGTTGCGGATGTCGAGCAGGTCGGCCTCGGAGCGGGCGACGAGCTCACCCACGGTGTGGATGCCCTCGCGCTTGAGGCAGTTGTAGGAGCGGACGGTGAGCTCCAGCTCCTCGATCGGCAGCGCCAGGTCGGCGGCCAGGGCGGCGTCCGTCGGGGACGGGCCCATGTCGATGCCCTCGGCGTCGATGTTCAGCTCGCGGGCGAGGCCGAACAGCTCCACCAGGGTCTTGCCGGCCGAGGCCATGGCGTCGCGGGGACGCATGGCGGGCTTGGTCTCGACGTCGACGATGAGCTTGTCGAAGTCGGTCCGCTGCTCGACTCGGGTGGCCTCGACCTTGTAGGTGACCTTCAGCACGGGGCTGTAGATCGAGTCGACCGGGATGCGGCCGATCTCCTGGCCGGAGGCCTTGTTCTGGACGGCGGAGACGTAGCCGCGACCGCGCTCGACGGTCAGCTCCATCTCCAGCTTGCCCTTGCCGTTGAGCGTGGCGAGGACGAGCTCGGGGTTGTGCACCTCGACACCCGCCGGCGGGGCGATGTCGGCGGCGGTGACCACACCGGGGCCCTGCTTGCGCAGGTACATCACGACCGGCTCGTCGTGCTCCGAGGAGACGACCAGCTGCTTGATGTTGAGGATGAGGTCGGTCACGTCCTCCTTGACGCCCGGCACGGTGGTGAACTCGTGCAGGACACCGTCGATCCGGATGCTGGTGACAGCGGCACCGGGGATCGAGGAGAGGAGCGTGCGGCGGAGCGAGTTGCCGAGGGTGTAGCCGAAGCCCGGCTCCAGCGGCTCGATCACGAACCGCGAGCGGAATTCGTCGACGACCTCTTCGGTCAGCGAGGGACGCTGAGCGATCAGCATGAGGTGTGTTCCTCCAGTTGTCTTCGGCACCCACTATTTGATGCCGATGGACTCAAGCGTACGGCCTCCCGCACCAGGCGGGAGGCCGACGCACGTACTACTGCGGACCCGGGAGGGCCTGCCGTGTGCCCGAAGGCGCTGCGTCAGACGCGGCGGCGCTTCGGCGGGCGGCAGCCGTTGTGCGGGGTGGGGGTGACGTCCTGGATCGAGCCGACCTCGAGGCCGGTGGCCTGGAGGGAGCGGATCGCGGTCTCACGGCCGGAGCCCGGACCCTTGACGAAGACGTCGACCTTGCGCATGCCGTGCTCCTGCGCACGACGCGCGGCGGCCTCGGCGGCCATCTGCGCGGCGAACGGGGTGGACTTGCGCGAGCCCTTGAAGCCGACGTGGCCGGCAGAGGCCCAGGAGATCACGTTGCCCGCGGGGTCGGTGATCGAAACGATGGTGTTGTTGAACGTGCTCTTGATGTGGGCGTGCCCGTGAGCGACGTTCTTCTTCTCCTTGCGGCGGATCTTCTTCGCGCCGGCAGCCTGACGACCCTTGGGGGGCATAAGTCTGTTCTCCTGATGAGGTGGTCGGTCCGCTAACCCGCGGGCCGGAGGGATGTCCGGTTACGGGACGGACTACTTCTTGCCCGGCTTCTTCTTGCCGGCAATCGCGCGACGCGGGCCCTTGCGGGTACGCGCGTTGGTGTGGGTGCGCTGGCCGCGGACGGGCAGACCGCGACGGTGGCGCAGGCCCTCGTAGCAGCCGATCTCGACCTTGCGGCGGATGTCGGCGGCGACCTCACGGCGGAGGTCACCCTCCACCTTGTAGTTGGCGTCGATGTACTCGCGCAGCTTGATGAGGTCTTCCTCGGAGATGTCGCGAACCCGGACGTCGGGGCTCACGCCGGTCTCGGCGAGGGTCTGCTGGGCGCGGGTGCGGCCGATGCCGTACACGTACGTGAGGGCGATCTCGATCCGCTTCTCGCGGGGGAGATCAACGCCGGCGAGGCGTGCCATTCATGGCTCCTGTGGTTCTTCAGAGGTCTTGCGTGCCGCCTGCTCCGTCGCCTCTCGGCGAGGGAGCCCCGGCCTCTGACCGGGGGTGGCAGTCCGTCCCAGGGGGTCGGATCGGGCAGCCCGCGTATGACGTTGTGCGCGTCGCGCGAAGTACTACGAGAAATGCTGGGGAGAGATCAGCCCTGGCGCTGCTTGTGGCGCAGGTTGTCGCAGATCACCATGACCCGGCCGTGGCGGCGGATCACCTTGCACTTGTCGCAGATCTTCTTGACGCTCGGCTTGACCTTCATGTTTCAGGTTCTCCGGGTCTAGATCTGACGGTTGTTTACTTGTAGCGGTAGACGATCCGGCCACGCGTCAGGTCATAGGGGCTGAGCTCCACCACGACCCGGTCGTCCGGGAGGATACGGATGTAGTGCATCCGCATCTTGCCGCTGATGTGCGCGAGGACCTTGTGACCGTTCTGCAGCTCGACCTTGAACATGGCGTTCGGCAGAGACTCGATCACGGTGCCCTCGATCTCAATGGCGCCTTGCTTCTTTGCCATGAACTGCGAGATCCACCTTCCGGGGCCGGCTACCGCATGCGGCACGCTCGTGCGAGCCTGGGTCCACCCCACCCCGTCCGGTAGCCCTTGCGGGATTCCTGCCGGGAAGAGGGCGTGCCGAAGCACGCTACGAGTGAGCCGACGCATCAGTCTACGACAGGCTCCAAGCGGACGCCAAAACGGCCCGCGCGGTCACCCTCGGTACTGAGCGGGGACCGGCACGACCGGCTCGACCACCGCGGTGCACGCCGAGCAGCGGCGGGCGGCCTCGGGGATCTCGGTCAGGCACTCGGGGCAGGGGCGCTTCGGGGTCTTCGGCTTCTTCGGCATGTAGCGGGCGGTGGCCTTGGTCACCGGCAGCACCACGCAGAAGTAGAGCACCGCCGCGGTCATGAGGAAGGCGATCAGGACGTTGAGGAACTGCCCGTACTTGAACTCCACCCCGCCGATGTGGGCCGAGTAACTGCTGAAGTCACCCGCGGCGCCGACCACCACGCCGACCAGCGGGGTCAGGAAGGCCGACACGAAGCCGGTCACGACGGCGGTGAACGCCGCACCGATGACCACACCGACGGCCATGTCGATGACGTTCCCGCGCATCATGAAGTCACGGAAGCCCTTGAGCACTGCTGTCTCTTCTCCTCGTACGGCTGTCAGCTGACAAAATACGGCGAAGGGCCCGGAGGACGAAACCTCCGGGCCCTTCGCTCGTGCACGGATGTCAGGCCAGCGGGTCCGGGGCGGCGGTGACGCCCAGCTTGGCCAGCTCGGCGCGGCCGCCGTCGAAGGCGGTCAGCACCAGCGGGCCCTGCTCGGTGACGGCCACCGAGTGCTCCCAGTGCGAGGCCCAGGTGCCGTCGTTGGTGACGACCGTCCAGTCGTCCTCCACCACGGTGGAGTGCGGGGTGCCGAGCGTCACCATCGGCTCGATCGCGAGCACGGTGCCGGGGACGAGCTTGGGGCCCTTGCCGCGGCCGGCGACGTAGTTCAGCACGTGCGGCTCCATGTGCATCGCGGTGCCGATGCCGTGGCCGCCGTAGCCCTCCACGATGCCCCACTTGCCCTTGGGCGGAAGCGGCTGGCGGCGGATGAAGCCCTCGATCGCCCGGGAGACGTCGACCAGGCGGTTGCCCTTCTTCATCTGGGCGATGCCGGCCCACATCGAGCCCTCGGTGACCCGGCTCAGCTGGAGGTTCTCCGGGGCGGTCCCGCCGACCGCGACGGTGATCGCCGCGTCGCCGTGCCAGCCGTCCAGGATCGCACCGCAGTCGATGGAGATGAGGTCGCCCTCCTCCAGCGCGCGCTCCCCCGGGATGCCGTGGACGATCTCGTTGTTGACCGAGGCGCAGATCACCCCGGGGAACCAGAGGCCGCCGTGGTGGGCGCGGAAGTTGGAGGTCGCGCCGTGGTCGGTGATGACCTTGTCGGCGATGTCGTTGAGCTCCTGGGTGGTGATGCCCGGTGCGACCGCCTCCCGGCAGGCCTTGAGCGCCTCGGCGACGACCAGCCCGGCCGCCCGCATCTTCGCGATCTGCTCGGGGGTCTTGATCTCCACCATCTGGTCACGCCTTCCACTGTCGGACGCCGCCCGGTCCTTGCCGGGCGGCCGTGCACTCGCTACCACCGTACGACGCCGCAACGGCCGGGAAGGCCCCGTGAGGGGGCTTCCCGGCCGTTGCGGGCCGTCTCAGGCGGACTTCTTCTGCTCCAGGGCGCCGATCGCGCGCTCGGTCACCTCGTCCACCTTGCCGAGGGCGGAGATGGTGACCAGCAGGCCCTGATCGGCGTAGTAGCCGATGATCGGCTCCGTCTTGGAGTGGTACTCCTCCAGGCGGACCCGCACGGCCTCCTCGGTGTCGTCCGAGCGCTGGTACAGCTCGCCGCCGCACTCGTCGCAGACGTCCTCGGTCTTCGGCGGGTTGTAGACCACGTGGAACACGTGGCTGCCCTCGTTGCGGCACAGCCGGCGGCCGGCGATCCGCTTGACGACCTCGTCCTCCGGGACCTCCAGGTCGAGCACACCGTCGAGCACGATGGCCTGCTCGGCCAGGAACTCGTCCAGGGCCTTGGCCTGGCCCAGGTTGCGCGGGAAGCCGTCGAGCAGGAAGCCGTTCGCGGCGTCCGGCTGCAGCATCCGGTCCTTGGCCATGCCGATGGTGACCTCGTCCGGCACCAGCCGACCCGCGTCCATGTACGCCTTGGCCTCGAGCCCCAGCGGGGTGCCCTGGCTGATGTTGGCGCGGAACAGGTCGCCAGTGGAGATGTGCGGGATGGACAGGGTCTTGGCGAGCACGTGCGCCTGAGTACCCTTCCCGGCCCCGGGAGGTCCGACGAGGACGATACGCATCAGCGGAGGAACCCTTCGTAATTGCGCTGCTGGAGCTGGCTCTCGATCTGCTTCACAGTTTCGAGTCCGACGCCGACGACGATGAGCACGCTGGTGCCGCCGAACGGGAAGTTCTGGTTCGCGTTGAAGGCAACCAGGGCGATCATCGGGATCAGCGCGATAAGGCCCAGGTAGAACGATCCTGGCCACGTGATTCGGGTGAGCACGTAGTTCAGGTACTCGGCCGTCGGTCGGCCCGCCCGGATGCCCGGGATGAACCCACCATACTTCTTCATGTTGTCCGCAACTTCTTCGGGGTTGAAGGAGATGGCCACGTAGAAGAACGCGAAGAAGACAATCAGGACGAAGTAGGTCGCCATGTAGATCGGGTGGTCGCCCTTGACGAAGTGCCCGTTGATCCAGTTCGCCCAGCCCGCCTTGCTGTTGGTGAGCTGAACCACCAGCGCGGGGATGTAGAGCAGCGACGAGGCGAAGATGACCGGGATCACACCGGCCTGGTTGACCTTCAGCGGGATGTAGGTCGAGGTGCCGCCGAAGGCGCGGCGCCCGATCATGCGCTTGGCGTACTGCACCGGGATGCGGCGCTGGGCCTGCTCCACGAAGATCACCAGGCAGACCACCACGATGCCGATCGCGATGACGCTGAAGAACTCGACCCAGCCGTCGCCGATCTTGCCGGACTGCTTGATCGCCCACATCGAGCCGGGGAAGCCGGCCGCGATGGAGGTGAAGATCAGGATCGACATGCCGTTGCCGATGCCGCGGTCGGTGATGAGCTCACCCAGCCACATGATCACGGTGGTGCCCGCGGTCATGGTGATGACCATGACGGTCACCCGGAAGACGCTGGTGTCCGGCACGACCTCGTTGGCCAGCGAGCAGCCCTGGAACAGCGCACCGCTGGAGGCCGTCGCCACGATGCCGGTGCCCTGGAGCACGGCGAGCGCGATGGTCAGGTAGCGGGTGTACTGCGTGATCTTCGCCTGGCCGGCCTGGCCCTCCTTCTTCAGCGCCTCGAGCCGCGGAATCACCACGGTGAGGAGCTGGAGGATGATGCTGGCCGTGATGTACGGCATGATGCCGAGCGCGAAGATCGTCAGCTGCAGCAGCGCATTGCCGCTGAACAGGTTCACCAGGCCGAAGAGGCCACTGGACGAGGTGTCCTTGATGCACTGGTTGACAGCGACGAAGTTCACGCCCGGGATCGGAACGTGTGCGCCCAGCCGGAACAGCACCATGATGCCCAGCGTGAACAGCAGCTTCTTGCGCAGGTCGGGCGTCTGGAACGCCCGCGCGAACGCACTGAGCACGGTGCCTCCTGCGCCTCCCGCACGGTGACGGCGGGAGGGTCGGTCCTGATGGGGAGTGTGTGGGGTTTCCTGGCTCCCGTACGACTGCACAGGCACGCCTGACCCGCAGCCTACAAGGGAACCCAACGGACTCTAACAGTGTGCGGCAACGTCGGTGAAGCGCGTCCCGGCGCCATCGGGCCCCGACCGGCCGGGATGCCCGGTTTTGGCCGGTGTTGAGCACACGTCAGATTTTCCGTGAGCGGGTAAAGCAGCGGGCCCGCACCTCCCGAGAGAGGTACGGGCCCACGTGGGTCAACGAGTTCAGAGGAGCTCGGTGACGGAGCCGCCGGCGGCGGCGATCTTCTCGGCGGCCGAGCCGGAGACGGCGTCGACCGTCACCTGCAGCGCGACCGAGATCTCGCCCTGGCCGAGGACCTTGACGAGCTCGTTCTTGCGAACGGCACCCTTGGCGACCAGGTCGGCCACGGTGACCTCGCCACCCTGCGGGTAGAGCTCGGCCAGCTTCTCCAGGTTCACGACCTGGAACTGCTTGTGGGCCGGGTTCTTGAAGCCCTTCAGCTTCGGCAGGCGCATGTGGAGCGGCATCTGGCCACCCTCGAAGCGCTGCGGAACCTGGTAACGGGCCTTGGTGCCCTTGGTACCACGACCGGCGGTCTTACCCTTGGAACCCTCACCGCGACCCACACGGGTCTTCTCGGTCTTGGCGCCGGGGGCGGGCCGCAGGTTGTGGATCTTGATCGGCGAGTCCGCCATGTCAGTCCACCTCCTCGACCGTGACGAGGTGACGAACGGTGTGGACCATGCCGCGGATCTCCGGGCGGTCCTCCTTCACCACGGTGTCGTTCAGCCGCTTCAGGCCGAGCGAACGCAGGGTGTCACGGTGGTTCTGCTTGCTACCGATGTAGGACTTGGTCTGCGTGACCTTCAGGCGAGCCATCAGGCGCTCACCCCAGCCGCGCGGGCCCGCAGCAGAGCGGCGGGGGCCACGTCCTCCAGCGGCAGACCACGACGGGCGGCGATCTCCTCGGGGCGCACGAGGCCCTTCAGAGCGGCCACCGTGGCGTGCACGATGTTGATCGCGTTGTCCGAGCCGAGCGACTTCGACAGGATGTCGTGAACGCCGGCGCACTCCAGGACGGCACGCACCGGACCACCGGCGATGACACCGGTACCGGGGGACGCCGGCTTCAGCAGCACGACGCCGGCGGCCTTCTCGCCCTGAACGGGGTGCGGGATGGTGCCCTGGATACGGGGGACCTTGAAGAAGTTCTTCTTGGCCTCCTCAACGCCCTTGGCGATGGCGGCCGGAACCTCCTTCGCCTTGCCGTAACCGACACCCACGGTGCCGTCACCGTCGCCCACCACGACCAGCGCGGTGAAGCTGAAACGACGACCACCCTTGACAACCTTGGCGACACGGTTGATCGCGACGACGCGCTCGACGTAAGCGGTCTTCTCGACGGCGGGGGCGTTGCCCCGGTCGTCACGCTTACGGTCGCGCCGCTCGCCGCCGGTGCCGCCGCCGGCGCCGCTACCGCGGCGCTGGGGTCCAGCCATTGGAATTACCTCTCTCGTTTACGTCCGCCGACAGAGTCGACGAGCGGCTTAGAAGTCGAGCCCGGCCTCGCGGGCCGCGTCCGCCAGGGCGGCGATGCGGCCGGCGTACCGGTTGCCCGCGCGGTCGAAGACGACCGACTCGACGCCGGCGGCCTTGGCGCGCTCGGCGACCAGGCTTCCGACCTTCTTGGCCAGCTCGGTCTTGTCGCCCTCGGTGCCGCGGATGGACACGTCGAGGGTGGACGCCGACGCCAGGGTGTGACCCTTGGCGTCGTCGATGACCTGGGCGACCATGTGGCGGTTCGAGCGGGTCACGACGAGGCGCGGACGCACCTCGGTGCCGGTGACGCGCTTGCGAACGCGGATGGCGCGGCGCTTGCGGGCGGCGTTCTTGTAGGCGTTGCCCTTGCCGATCTTGACAGAGACGCTCATCGCTTACTTACCACTCTTTCCGACCTTGCGGCGGATGACCTCGCCCGCGTACTTGACGCCCTTGGCCTTGTACGGGTCGGGCTTGCGCAGCTTGCGGATCTTGGCAGCGACCTCGCCGACCTTCTGCTTGTCAGTGCCGTCCACGTGGAACTTGGTGGGCGACTCGACCACGAAGGAGATGCCCTCCGGGGCCTCGACCAGGATCGGGTGGCTGTAGCCGAGCGAGAACTCCATGGCGGAGCCCTTCGCGGCGACTCGGTAACCAACACCGCTGATCTCCAGCGACTTGCGGTAGCCCGCGGTCACGCCGGTGATCATGTTCGCCACCAGCGTCCGCGACAGGCCGTGCAGGGCCTTCGACTGACGCTCGTCGTTCGGGCGGGTGACGAGCAGCGTGCCGTCCTCGCCCTTGCCGATCTCGATCGGCGCGGCGACGACGTGGGTGAGGGTGCCCTTGGGGCCCTTCACCGAGACCGTCTGGCCATCGATGGTGACGTCCACGCCGGCGGGAACCGGGATGGGCAGCCGTCCAATGCGCGACATTGCTGTACCTCCGTTTCCCGAATTACCAGACGTAGGCGAGAACTTCTCCGCCTACGCCCTTCTTGGCGGCCTGCTTGTCGGTCAGGAGGCCGGACGACGTGGAGATGATCGCCACGCCCAGGCCGCCGAGCACCTTCGGCAGGTTGGTGGACTTTGCGTAAACACGCAGACCCGGCTTGCTGATGCGCTTGATGCCGGCGATGGAGCGCTCACGGTTCGGGCCGAACTTGAGCTCGATGGTCAGCTTCTTGCCGACCTCGCCCTCGGACGGGTCCTCGACCTTGTAGGAGGAGATGTAGCCCTCCTGCTGCAGGATCTCGGCGACGTGCGCCTTGATCTTGCTCGACGGCATCACGACGGAGTCGTGGTACGCCGAGTTCGCGTTACGCAGACGAGTGAGCATGTCTGCGATCGGGTCGGTCATGGTCATGGTGGCCTCAGGCCTCTCTCGCCGTGGTTTCTCCGCACCAGGTCCCCCTCCGCGCACTCCGGGGAGTGCGAAAGGGGCACAAGCGCAGGGGACCTACGACGTAGTAAGACATGGGTGCGAGCCCTCATACGAGAGCCGCGAGCATCTGCGGAGATGCCGCGGCAGGGGCCCGACCCCACCACCTTACGGGATTCCGGACGGAAGCCCAAAAGTGCGGCGGAGCCGGGCACACTGCATCGCGATGGTGTGCCTAGGGCGCCTGGATTACCAGGAGCTCTTGGTCACGCCCGGCAGCTCGCCGCGGTGCGCCATCTCACGGAGGCACACACGGCACAGGCCGAACTTGCGGTACACCGAGTGCGGGCGGCCGCAGCGCTGGCACCGGGTGTACGCCCGGACACCGAACTTCGGCTTACGCTCGGCCTTTGCGATAAGGGCCTTCTTCGCCATGGCTCACGCCTCCTTGAACGGGAAGCCCAGAGCGCGCAGCAGCGCCCGGCCCTCATCGTCGGTCTGAGCGGTGGTCACGACGGTGATGTCCATACCGCGCTGACGGTCGACCTTGTCCTGGTCGATCTCGTGGAACATGACCTGCTCGGTCAGACCGAAGGTGTAGTTGCCACGGCCGTCGAACTGCTTCGGGGAGAGGCCGCGGAAGTCGCGGATGCGCGGCAGCGCCAGCGACACCAGACGGTCCACGAACTCCCACATACGGTCACCGCGGAGGGTGACGTGGGCGCCGATCGGCTGGCCCTCGCGCAGCTTGAACTGCGCGATCGACTTACGGGCCTTGGTCACGGCCGGCTTCTGACCGGTGATCGCGGTCAGGTCCTTGATCGCGCCCTCGATCAGCTTGCTGTCACGGGCGGCCTCGCCGACACCCATGTTGACCACGACCTTGACCAGGCCGGGGATCAGCATGACGTTCTCGTACGAGAACTGCTCCTGCAGCTGGCCCTTGACCTCGGAGTTGTAACGCTCCTTGAGGCGGGGGGCCACCTTCTCAACAGTCGTCTCAGACATCAGATGTCCTCACCGGTCCGCTTGGCAACGCGGATCTTGTTGCCCTGGTCGTCGAAGCGGTAGCCGACGCGGGTGACGACCTTCTTGCCGTCCTTCTCCACGACCAGCTGGACGTTGGAGACGTGCACCGGGGCCTCGACGGTCACGATGCCACCCTGGGTGCCGGGGCCCGGCTTGGTGTGCTTCTTGACCCGGTTGACACCCTCGACGAGGACCTTGTTCTCAGCGGGGATGGCCTTGATGACCTTGCCCTGCTTGCCCTTGTCCTTGCCGGTGATGACCTGGACCAGGTCACCCTTCTTGATCTTCATGCTGTTCGCCATGAGATTAGAGCACCTCCGGCGCGAGCGAGATGATCTTCATGAACTTCTTGTCACGCAGCTCGCGGCCCACGGGGCCGAAGATGCGGGTACCACGGGGGTCGCCCTCGGTGTTCTTGAGAACGACAGCGGCGTTCTCGTCGAAGCGGATGTAGGAACCGTCCGGACGACGGCGCTCCTTCACGGTGCGGACGATGACGCACTTGACGACGTCGCCCTTCTTCACCGAACCGCCGGGGATCGCGTCCTTGACGGTCGCGACGATGACGTCCCCGATACCGGCGTAGCGGCGACCGGAGCCACCGAGAACGCGGATGCAGAGAATCTCCTTGGCACCCGTGTTGTCGGCGACACGCAGTCGCGACTCCTGCTGGATCACAGCTTTCTCCTGATCGTCAACGAGAGTCGACGGGCCGGCCGCTGCTCACACCAGCAGCCCCGCAGATGGCCTGCGGAGACCTGGTGCACATACGGCCGTACCTCATCGGCTTCGTTACTTGGCCTTCTCGAGGATCTCGACGACGCGCCAGCGCTTCGTCGCGGACAGCGGCCGGGTCTCCATGAGGAGGACACGGTCGCCGACACCGCACGCGTTCTGCTCGTCGTGCGCCTTCAGCTTGTTCGTACGGCGGATGACCTTGCCGTACAGAGCGTGCTTGACGCGGTCCTCGACGGCGACGACGACGGTCTTGTCCATCTTGTCGCTGACGACGAGACCCTCACGGGTCTTGCGGAAACCGCGCGTCTCGTTGGTGTTCTCAGTCATCAGGCGTTCTCCACCGTCTCGATGCCCAGCTCGCGCTCGCGCATCAGGGTGTAGATCCGCGCGATGTCCTTACGGACCAGCCGGAGCCGGCCGTGGTTGTCGAGCTGCCCGGTCGCCGCCTGGAAGCGGAGGTTGAACAGCTCCTCCTTGGCCTCACGCAGCTTGGCAACGAGGCCCTCGTTGTCCAGCTGGCGAAGCTCAGCAGCCTTGGTAGCGGCCGACATCAGCTCTCACCGTCCTCGCGCCGGACGATCCGGCACTTCATCGGCAGCTTGTGCGCGGCACGGGTGAGCGCCTCGCGAGCAACCTTCTCGTTCGGGTACGACAGCTCGAACATGACCCGACCCGGGTGCACGTTCGCGATCCACCACTCCGGCGAACCCTTACCGGAACCCATGCGGGTCTCGGCCGGCTTCTTGGTGAGCGGGCGGTCCGGGTAGATGTTGATCCAGACCTTGCCGCCACGACGGATGTGACGGGTGATCGCGATACGAGCGGACTCGATCTGACGGTTCGTCACGTAGGCCGGGGTCACGGCCTGGATGCCGAACTGGCCGAACGCCAGCTCGGTGCCGCCCTTCGAAGCGCCGCGACGCTTCGGGTGGTGCTGCTTGCGGTGCTTGACCCTACGGGGGATCAGCATGGGGGTCAGGCCTCCGTTCCGGTGTTCTCGGCGGCAGGCGCCTCGGCGACCGGGGCCTGGGCCTCGGCAGCGGCGGGACGACGGCCGCGGCCACCGCGCTCGCCACCGCGGCGCTCGCCACCGCGGGCGGGACGACCGCCCTCGGGACGGGCCGGGCGGTTGCCCGAGCGGGCAGCGGCGTTCTCAGCGCGGACCTCGGCGATGTTCTTGACGTCGCCCTTGTAGATCCAGACCTTCACGCCGATGCGGCCGAAGGTGGTCTTGGCCTCGAAGAAGCCGTAGTCGACGTTCGCACGGAGGGTGTGCAGCGGCACGCGACCCTCGCGGTAGAACTCCGAACGGCTCATCTCGGCGCCGCCGAGACGACCGGAGCACTGGACCTTGATGCCCTTGGCGCCGGACTTCATGGTGCCCTGCATCGACTTGCGCATGGCACGACGGAAGGAGACGCGGGAGGACAGCTGCTCCGCGACGCCCTGAGCCACGAGCTGGGCGTCCAGCTCGGGGTTCTTGACCTCGAGGATGTTCAGCTGGACCTGCTTGCCGGTCAGCTTCTCGAGGTCGCCGCGGATGCGGTCGGCCTCGGTGCCACGGCGACCGATGACGATGCCGGGGCGGGCGGTGTGGATGTCCACACGGACGCGGTCGCGGGTGCGCTCGATCTCGACCTTGGAGATGCCGGCGCGCTCCATGCCCTTCGTCATCATGCGACGAATGGCAACGTCTTCCTTGACGTAGTCCTTGTACAGCTTGTCGGCGTACCAGCGGGACTTGAAGTCCGTGCTGATGCCGAGGCGGAACCCGTGCGGGTTAACCTTCTGGCCCATTACCGGGTCCCTTCCTTGCTGCTGACGACCACGGTGATGTGGCTGGTCCGCTTGCGGATCCGGTAGGCACGGCCCTGGGCGCGCGGACGGAACCGCTTCAGGGTCGGGCCCTCGTCAACGTACGCCTCGGAGATGTAGAGGTCGTCCACGTTGGAGTGGTTGTAGTTGTGCGCGGCGTTGGCGATGGCGCTGTCGAGCACCTTGCCGACCGGCACGGTGGCGGCCTGCGGAGCGAAACGCAGGACGGCCTGGGCCTCCGTGGCCGGAAGGCCGCGGATGAGGTCCACCACGCGGCGGGCCTTCATGGGCGTGACGCGGATGTACCGCGCCTGGGCCCTGGCTTCCATGGTTGTCCCCTTAATGGAGTAAGTCACTTAAGTCTGTCTGGCGCTGAGCTCAAGCCCGCGGAGCGACTAGCGACGCTTCGACTTGCGGTCTTCCTTCACGTGCCCCTTGAAGGTGCGCGTGGGAGCGAACTCGCCGAGCTTGTGGCCGACCATCGACTCGGTGACGAACACCGGGACGTGCTTGCGGCCATCGTGAACCGCGATCGTGTGCCCGAGCATGGCCGGGGAGATCACGGAACGACGGGACCAGGTCTTGATGACGTTCTGCGTGCCCGCCTCGTTCTGCACGTCCACCTTCTTCTGAAGGTGGTCGTCGATGAAGGGGCCCTTCTTGAGACTGCGCGGCATCTGACCTGCTCCTAGCGCTTCTTGTTGGTCTTGCGGCGGCGCACGATGAGCTTGTCCGACGCCTTGTTCGGGCGACGGGTACGGCCCTCGGGCTTGCCCCACGGCGAGACCGGGTGGCGACCACCGGAGGTCTTACCCTCACCACCACCGTGCGGGTGGTCGATCGGGTTCATGGCGACACCACGCACGGTCGGGCGGACGCCCTTCCAGCGCATGCGGCCGGCCTTGCCCCAGTTGATGTTCGACTGCTCGGCGTTGCCGACCTCGCCGACGGTGGCGCGGCAGCGCGCGTCGACCAGGCGGATCTCACCGGAGGGCATGCGCAGGTGCGCCATGCGGCCCTCACGGGCGAGCAGCTGAATGCCGGAACCCGCGGAACGGGCCAGCTTGGCGCCACCGCCGGGACGGAGCTCCACCGCGTGGATGGTGGTACCGACCGGGATGTTGCGGAGCGGCAGGTTGTTGCCCGGCTTGATGTCGGCCCCGGGGCCGTTCTCGATCCGGTCACCCTGCGCGACGCCACGGGGGGCGATGATGTAGCGCTTCTCGCCGTCCGCGTAGTGCAGGAGCGCGATGCGCGCGGTGCGGTTGGGGTCGTACTCGATGTGCGCGACCTTGGCCGGCACGCCGTCCTTGTCGTGACGACGGAAGTCGATCACGCGGTAGGCGCGCTTGTGACCGCCACCCTGGTGGCGGGCGGTGACACGACCGGCGTTGTTACGGCCGCCCTTGCTGTGCAGCGGGCGAACCAGCGACTTCTCCGGCGTGGACCGCGTGATTTCGACGAAGTCGGCCACGCTCGAGCCGCGGCGGCCCGGCGTAGTCGGCTTGTACTTGCGGATACCCATTTTCGTCCTCGTCCTTAACGACGATCACGTTCTCCGTCAGGCGGAGACCGGACCACCGAAGATGTCGATGCGGTTGCCCTCGGCCAGCGTCACGATGGCGCGCTTGGTGTCCTTGCGCTTGCCGAAACCGGTGCGGGAGCGCTTGCGCTTGCCCTGCCGGTTGAGCGTGTTGACGGCCTCGACCTTGACCGAGAAGACCGCCTCGACGGCCTGCTTGATCTGGGTCTTGTTGGCGTCCGGAGACACGACGAACGTGTACTTGTTCTCGTCGAGGAGCGAGTAGCTCTTCTCCGAGATAACCGGCTTGATCAGGACGTCACGGGGGTCCGTGTACGTCTTGCTCGTGATCTCCGCAGCCATCAGGCGGCGCTCCCTTCGAGCTCGCCCTCAGCGGCAACGGCCTTGGCGGACGCGGCCGGACCGGCCACGAAGCGCTCGAAGGCGGCCTGGGTGAAGACCACATCGTCGGAGACGAGCACGTCGTAGGTGTTCAGCTGGCCAGCGTCCAGGATGTGCACGTTCGGCAGGTTGCGAGCGGACTTGAGGCCCAGCTCGTCCTCGCGCTCGACGACCAGGAGGACGTTCTTGCGCTCGGAGATCTTGCCGAACAGGCTCTTGGCGGCCTTGGTCGACGGCGCATCGGTCGCGGTCACCGCGGTGATCACGTGGATGCGCTCGTGGCGAGCCCGGTCGGTGAGCGCACCGCGGAGCGCGGCGACGATCATCTTCTTCGGGGTCCGCTGCGAGTAGTCACGCGGCACGGGGCCGTGCACGACGCCACCGCCGGCGAACTGCGGCGCGCGGGTCGAGCCCTGACGGGCGCGGCCGGTGCCCTTCTGGCGGTACGGCTTCTTGCCGCCACCACGGACCTCGCCGCGGCGCTTCACCTTGTGCGTGCCCTGGCGGGCAGCGGCGAGCTGCGCGACGACGACCTGGTGCATCAGCGGGATGCTGACCTTGGCGTCGAAGATCTCGGCGGGCAGCTCGAGGCTGCCGGCCTTGTCGCCGGCCGGCGACAGGATGTCAATGGTGGTCATATCCTTCACAGCCCCTTCGCCGCGGTGCGGACGAGGACGAGGCCGCCGTTCGGGCCCGGGACGGCGCCCTTGATGAGCAGCAGGCCCTTCTCCGCGTCGACCGCGTGCACGGTCAGGTTCTGGGTGGTCACACGCTCGTGGCCCATCCGACCCGCCATGCGCAGGCCCTTGAACACGCGGCCCGGGGTGGCGCAGCCACCGATGGAACCGGGCGAGCGGTGCTTGCGCTGGGTGCCGTGACCGGCGCCGAGGCCCTTGAAGTTGTGACGCTTCATGACACCGGCGAAGCCCTTGCCCTTGGAGGTGCCGGTCACGTCGACCTTGACACCCGCCTCGAACAGCTCGGCGGTGATCTCCTGGCCCAGGGTGTACTCGGACGCGTCCGAGGTACGCAGCTCGACCAGGTGGCGGCGCGGGGTGACACCGGCCTTGGCGAAGTGACCCGCGAGGGGCTTGTTCACCTTGCGGGGGTCGATCTCGCCGAAGCCGATCTGGACGGCGTCGTAGCCGGCCGGGCTGTCGGCGGTGTGGACCTGGGTCACGACATTCGGCCCGGCCTTGACGACGGTCACCGGAACGATCCGGTTGTTCTCGTCCCAGACCTGGGTCATGCCGAGCTTCTCGCCCAGGATGCCCTTAATCTGCTTAGCCATCTTCGGTGCGCCTCTCAGAGCTTGATCTCGATGTCGACGCCGGCCGGCAGGTCGAGACGCATGAGCGAGTCAACCGTCTTCGGCGTGGGGTCGAGGATGTCGATCAGACGCTTGTGAGTACGCATCTCGAAGTGCTCGCGCGAGTCCTTGTACTTGTGCGGCGAGCGGATGACGCAGTACACGTTCTTCTCAGTGGGCAGCGGCACCGGGCCCGCGACCTGCGCACCAGTACGGATCACCGTCTCGACGATCTTCTTCGCCGAGGAGTCGATGACCTCGTGGTCGTAGGCCTTGAGCCGGATGCGGATCTTCTGTCCCGCCATGGCTACTCAGTAGTCCTTCTGTCGTCCGTTGCTTCTGCGACCGGATTCGTCCGGGTGGACTGGTCCGGCGGCGCCTCCGGGTGGTTACCCTCTTCGACCCCCGCGGTCGGGCGTGTCGCCCTGCCGCTTGCAAAAAACCAAAGAGGTTTCCCTCTTCGGTTCCCGCTTTCGGTCGGTGAGGTCTTGCACCCACCAGGCGCCGGGTCGAGGCCCCGCCCACGCTTCCCGGAAGATTCCCGTACGTCCGCCCCGCAGCTGCCGCGGTGTCGCTTACACACCACTACGCCCACACGCCCACCGCAGAAGCGGCGAACGCGGACGTATGAACGGCCATCACGGGAACGACGAGTACATGGGACTCGCTTCCGGTCCTCCCGGCGGGAGGCGCGCAGCATCGGCACTCAACCGAGCAACTTGGACATACTGCCATACGGCGGAGCCGAAACGCCAATCGAGGGTGCGCGGGATCGTCGCCCGCGGCCGTGTCGTCAGGCGGAGCGGAGGGGTTCGGCGGTGTTGTCGGCCGGCGGGGCGGCCGGAGTGCGAGGGGTGGCGCGGCGGAGCGTCCACACCATGGCGGCGGCGCAGGTGAGGGGGCCTGCGGCGAAGGCGAGGCAGACCCGGGTGGCGATCGGACCGGGGGCCAGGGTGACGGCGGCGAGGGCCGCGGTGCCCAGCAGCCAGCAGGCGAGCTGGGCGCGGTGGCGGTGCAGCACGATCAGGGCCTGGCCGAGGACCATGGCGAGCAGGTAGCAGAGGGTTCCGAGGCAGAGCCAGAGGAAGTCGGTACGGGTCAGCACGTCGGGTGCGGCGAACAGCAGGTGGACCAGCCACGGACCGAGCAGGACGGCCGGCGTGCCGACGACCGCGCACAGGGCGGCGACGGCGAGGCAGGCGCGGCGGAGCATGGCGAGGAAGTCGGCGTGGCGGCCGGCTGCGGCGGCGCCGGCCAGGCCGGAGAGCAGCGAGGCCTGCAGGGCGCCGAAGACGAAGATCGGGACACGGGCCAGCACCAAGGCGCTGAGCAGCGCGGCGACCAGGTCGATCCGGGAGGGCTCCAGCAGCTGGACGCTCATCACCGCGGCGCTGACCATCCACTGGGCGAGCAGGGTGGAGCACATCAGCGGACCGAGGCCGCGGACGAGGTCGGTCCAGGCGACGGGCGGTCCGGGCAGGGCAGGGCGGACGGTGGCCGGGAGCGTCGCCAGCAGGGCGAGCAGCGGCGCGATGGTCATGATCAGGCTGAACGCGAGGGCGGAGTGCAGCCCGGCGAGGGCGAAGCCGACGGCGAGGACGATCCGCAGGGCGCCGTCGAGGGCGAGCTGGGTGCCGTAGGCGCCGAAGCGCCCGAGGCCGGCCATGACGCCACGGGTGGTGTAGCAGAAGGCCGTCGCGACGAAGGCGCCGCCGAGGGCGGCGACGAGCTGCTGGTCGCCGTGGAAGAGCAGGTCGGCCAGGCGCCGGGAGAGCACGGCCATCAGACCGAGCAGGACTGCGAGCAGACCGGTGGTCAGCAGGAGGGCGCGCCGCAGCACGGGCCCGGCGCCCTCGCCGCGGACGCGCCGGGCGGCGACGATCCGGGTGAGCTCCTGCTCGACGGGGAAGAACAGGCCGATGCCCACCGACATGACGATCGTCCACAGCACCGAGACGCCCGCCATGTCGCGGGTGGTGAGGCTGTGTCCGGCGACGGCCAGGTGCAGGTAGGAGGCGGCGCCGAGCAGGACGGTGCCGACGGCGACCGTGCGGGTGCCGTCGGGCAGGGCTGCGGCGAGGCTGCGGACGCGCTGCACGGTCAGCGCGCCGCGTGCTTGAGCATGGCCAGGACGCCGGGTCGCCCCGCGTGCCGGGCGGCGCCGGGCAGCAGGGTGATGGCGTGCAGCCGCGAGGACAGGTGGAGCCGGGAGACCTTGGCGGCGCGGTGCCAGCCGTGCGCGTCGAGGCGGTCGGCGGTCTCCCCGAAGAAGCGCTTGGCCTCCTCGAAGCGGCTGCCGGTGTACGCCTTGGCGGAGGACTCGCTCTCTGCGTGCCGGCGGTAGCTGAAGCAGACCTCGGGGCTGGTGGCCAGCGACTCCCCCGCGACCAGCAGGTCGACGACCAGGGCGAGGTCCTGGATGACGCCGAGGTCGGGGCGGAAGCCGAAGCGCCTGACGGCCTCGGTGCGCCAGCAGATCGACGGGAAGTACAGCCAGTTGCCGCGGAGCAGGCTGACCGCGAGGTCCTCGCCGCCGAGCAACTCGCGGCCGGGGCCCTTGGGGGCGTAGACGCGGCGCTTGGTGCGGTCGACGAGGGTGTCGTACGGCTGCCCGTCGGTGCCGATGACCTCGACGCCGGGCTGGATCATCGCGGCCTTGGGCTCGCGTTCGGCCGCGGCGCGGACGACGTCCAGGTAGTTCGGGTGCATCAGGTCGTCGCAGCCCATGAGCACCAGGTACTCGTACTCGGCGAGGGAGACGCAGTGGTTGAAATTGCCGGTGACGCCGAGGTTGCGATCGTTGCGGAAGTACCGCACGCGCGGGTCGGCGAGGGCCTCGAACCATTCGGGGACGCCGCTCTCGCGGCCGTCGTCCACGACGGTGAGCCGCCAGTCGTCGCCGCTCTGCGCGAGGACGCTGCGCACGGCGTCCTGCATCAGGGGGACGCTGCCGTAGTAGGGCAGCAGGATCTCGTAGCGTGGCACGTCAGACCTCGGGCTGGGAAACGGCGCCGGCGGGGGCCGCGAGGGCGAGTCGACCGGTGTGGGAGCGGTAGTACTCGGAGCCGGGGGCGAAGTCCTTCAGGTGGCGGGGCATCCGGCGGATCATGGCGAGCAGCAGGACGAGGCCGGCGCGGACGAGGTAGATCATCGCCTTGAGGGGCGAGGCGCTCGGCCGGCCGGTGACGCGGGCGCGCATGGCGACCGGGACCTGGCGGACGGTGAAGCCGCAGCGGGCGGCGCCGACCAGGCTCTCGACGGTGTCGCCGAGGTACTCGACGGGGTACCAGCGGGCGAAGAACTCGATGAGCGGCCGGTTGCAGGCGCGGAAGCCGGAGGTGGTGTCGGTGAGCCGGGTCCGGGTGATCCGGGAGAGGACGACGGAGAGCAGCTTCATCGCCCAGCGGCGGGGGCCGCGCACCCGGTAGTCGCCCTCGCCGTCGAAGCGGGCGCCGATGACGAGGTCGGCGTCGGCGAGCTTCTCCAGCAGGACGGGGACGTAGAAGGGGTCGTGCTGGCCGTCGGCGTCGACCTGGATCGCCACGTCGTAGCCGTGCTGCTGGGCGTAGCGGTAGCCGAGGCGCATCGCGCCGCCGACGCCGAGGTTGTACGGCAGCCGGGCGACGGCGGAGCCAGCCGCGGCGGCGACCTCGGCGGTGCGGTCGGTGGAGCCGTCGTCGACGACGAGGGTGTCGACGTGGGGCAACTGCCGCTTGATCTCGCCGAGGACGGCGGGCAGGCCGTCGGCCTCGTTCCAGGCGGGCAGGATGATCAGGACGCGGCGCCCGTCGGTCACGGCTTGGCCTCCGGGGTCACGGTGGGGGCGGCAGGGGTGGCGGCGCGACCGGCGGCCTCGGGGCCCGGCATCAGGCCCTGTTCGGCGAGGTGGGCGCGGATGAGGGCGACGTCCTCGGCGAGGGTGCGGGTCTCGGCCTCCAGGCGGCTGGCCTCCCAGCTGAGGTGGAGGCTGACCATCAGGACGAGCACGAAGCCGGCGAAGAGCACCAGGCTGACGCCGGAGGCGACGCCGAGCCGCCTGGCGGTGGAGTCGAGCAGCGAGGGGAAGAACCCCAGCGGGGCTATCGCGAGGCCGATGGCCAGCCATATCGCCGCGTACTTCTCCCGGAGCTGCTGGCGTCTCAGCAGTTCCAGGATGTAGGCGAGCACCACCACGCCGGTGATCGAGGTGAGGATCGAGAGTTGCACTGCCGGTGGTGCCTTCCGTGCGCGGGCCGTCCCCGTGAGTGGCCAACAGCCTAAGGCAGCACCGACTCGCACTCGAACGGGTGGTCGGCCGGAGCACACCTCAGGGATCTCGGCGGGCCCGGCGGGATCCCTGGGACGCGTCCTACGGGTGGGCCCCGGTGAGGGCGCGGAAGGCCGGCCGCTGCAGCGCCTCGGCCAGCGAGGCCTCCCAGGCGGGCAGCGGGGCGAGCCCGGCGAGCGCCCAGCGGTCGTGGCCGAGCACGCTGTGGGCCGGGCGGGCGGCCGGCCGGGGGAAGGCGACCGAGGTGGTCGGGCGGATGCGGTCGGGGTCGAGGCCGGCCAGCCGGTAGGCGGCGCGGGCGAGCCCGTACCAGGTGGTGCGGCCGGCGGCGGTGCCGTGGTAGATGCCGGCGGGTGCGTCGGCCTGCCCGCCGAGGGCGTGCAGCTGCCGGGCGAGGTCGTGGGACCAGGTGGGCTGGCCGTGCTGGTCGTCGACGACGTCGAGGGTGTCCCGGACGGCGGCGAGCTTCAGCACGGTGGCGACGAAGTTGGGGCCGTGCTCGCCGTAGAGCCAGGCGGTGCGCACCACGTAGCCGGTGTCGGGCAGGACGCCCAGGACGGCCCGCTCGCCGGCGAGCTTGGCCCGGCCGTAGGCGTTGACCGGCCCGGTGGGCGCGTCCTCCGGGCAGGGGCCGTCGGTGTCGCCGGGCAGCACGTAGTCGGTGGAGACCTGGAGCAGGCGGGCGCCGGCCTCGCGGCAGGCGAGGGCGAGGTGGCGCACGCCGGTGCCGTTGACGGCGGTGGCCGCGGCCTCGGCGGTCTCGGCGCCGTCGACGTCCGTCCAGGCGGCGCAGTTGACGACCACGCCGTGGCCGCGGACGGCGGCGCGGACGGCCTGCGGGTCGGTGATGTCGAGCGCGGCGCGGTCGAGGGCCGTGACCCGCTCGCCGGCCGCGCCGAGGACGTCCTGCAGGTCGCGGCCGAGCATGCCGCCGGCGCCGGTGACGAGCCAGGCGGTCATGCGAGGGCCGCCCGGGCCTTGAGCGGCTCCCACCAGGCGCGGTTGTCGCGGTACCAGGCGATGGTGTCGGCGAGGCCGTCGGCGAAGGAGACCTGCGGCTCGTAGCCGAGCTCCTCGCGGATGCGGGTGATGTCGAGGGAGTAGCGCAGGTCGTGGCCCTTGCGGTCCTCGACGTGCTCGACCATCTCCCAGCCCGCGCCGGCCGCCTCCAGGAGCAGCGCGGTGAGCTCCTTGTTGGTGATCTCGGTGCCGCCGCCGATGTTGTAGACCCGGCCGGCGCGGCCGCCGCGCAGCACCAGGTCGATGCCCCGGCAGTGGTCGGAGACGTGCAGCCAGTCGCGGACGTTACCGCCCTCGCCGTACAGCGGCACCTTCCTCCCGTCGAGGAGGTTGGTGGTGAACAGCGGGATGACCTTCTCCGGGAACTGGTGGTGCCCGTAGTTGTTGGAGCAGCGGGTGACCACCACGTCCATGCCGTGGGTGCGGTGGTAGGCCAGTGCGAGCAGGTCGGAGGAGGCCTTGGAGGCGGAGTACGGGGAGTTCGGCGCGAGCGGCCAGTCCTCCGTCCAGGAGCCCTCGGCGATGGAGCCGTAGACCTCGTCGGTGGAGACGTGGACGAAGCGGCCGACGCCGTGCTTGCGGGCGGCGTCGAGCAGCACCTGGGTGCCGAGCACGTTGGTGCGCACGAACGGGCCGGCGCCCTCGATCGACCGGTCGACGTGCGACTCGGCGGCGAAGTGCACCACCGCGTCGTGACCGGCCATGGCCGCGTCGACGGCCTCCCCGTCGCAGATGTCCGCGCGGACGAAGCGGTAGCCGGGGTGGTCGGCGACCGGGGCGAGGTTGGCCTCGACGCCCGAATAGGTGAGGCTGTCGAGGACGGTGATCTCGGCCGAGACGTCGGCGGCGAGCTGGGAGCGGACGAACTCGGAGCCGATGAAGCCGGCGCCGCCGGTGACCAGGATGCGCATAGTGCGCGCAGTCTACCGCCGGGCCCGCCGACGGCCGCGGGCGTGCTCGGGTGGCCGGTGGGACCTCCCGTAGGCTGCTGCCCATGCGTGGAATCCTCCTGGCCGGCGGTACCGGCTCCCGGCTGTGGCCGCTGACCCGGGCGGTCTCGAAACAGCTGCTCCCGGTCTTCGACAAGCCGATGGTCTACTACCCGCTCTCCACCCTGGTGATGGCGGGCATCGACGAGATCCTGATCATCACCACCGCGGAGGACCAGCCGCAGTTCCGCCGACTGCTCGGCGACGGCTCGCAGCTCGGTCTGCGGCTGGAGTACGCGGTGCAGGAGCGCCCGGAGGGCATCGCGCAGGCGTTCGTGCTGGGCGCGGACTTCATCGGCGAGGAGCCGGTGGCGCTGATCCTGGGCGACAACATCTTCCACGGCAGCGGCCTGGGCACCCGGCTGGCGCAGCACACCGACCCCAAGGGCGGGCTGGTCTTCGCCTACCCGGTGGCGGACCCGAGCGCGTACGGCGTGGTGGAGTTCGACGCGGACGGCCGGGTGCTGTCCATCGAGGAGAAGCCGGCCACCCCCAAGTCCCGGTACGCGGTGCCCGGGCTGTACTTCTACGACAACCGCGTGGTGGAGATCGCTCGGGGCCTGAAGCCCAGCGCCCGGGGCGAGTTGGAGATCACCGCGGTCAACGACGCCTATCTGCAGGCCGGTGAGCTCCAGGTGACCCGACTCGACCGCGGTACGGCCTGGTTGGACACCGGCACCTTCGTGTCGATGGTGCAGGCCTCGGAGTTCGTCCGGGTGATCGAGGAACGCCAGGGGTTCAAGATCGGCTGCATCGAGGAGGCCTGCTGGCGGGCCGGGCTGATCGACGGCGCCCAACTCCGGGAGCTGGCCGAGCCGTTGCTGAAGAGCGGGTACGGCCAGTACCTGCTGGACCTGTTGCAGGAGGAGAAGTCCCGGTGAAGTTCCGCGAGTTGGCGATTGAGGGGGCGTTCGAAATCACCCCGCAGCTGCACGGCGACCCGCGCGGCCTGTTCACCGAGTGGTACCGCTTCGACCGGCTGGCCGAGGTGGTCGGGCACCCGCTGCGACTCGCCCAGGGCAACCTCTCGGTGTCGGCCCGCGGCGTGGTGCGCGGCATCCACTTCGCCGACGTGCCGCCCGGCCAGGCCAAGTACGTGACCTGTGTGCGCGGTGCCACGCTGGACGTGGTGGTCGACCTGCGGGTGGGCTCCCCCACCTTCGGCCGCTGGGAGGGCGTGCTGCTGGACGAGACCGACCGCCGTGCGGTGTACGTGCCGGAGGGCCTGGGCCACGGGTTCTGCGCGCTGACCGACGACGCCACCCTCTCCTACCTGTGCTCGGAGACGTACAACCCGTCGGGCGAGCACGCCGTGCACCCGCTGGACCCGGACCTGGGCATCGAGTGGCCGGCCGAGCAGCCGCAGCTCTCCGCGCGGGACGCGGCCGCCCCCTCGCTCGCCGAGGCACTGGCGAGCGGCCTGCTGCCCTCGTACGACGTGTGCAAGGAGTACACCGCCGGCCTCTGAGGCCCCCGCCCCGAGGGGCACGGGAAGCCCCGGCCGACGCGGAAGGGCCCGCCCTCCCCGTCCTCGCGGACGGAGGGGGCGGGCCCTTCCGTTTGCCTTACGGCGAGCCTGTCTACGACAGACCAGGGTCAGATCGTCACTTGACGATCTTGGTGACCTGGCCGGCGCCGACGGTGCGGCCACCCTCACGGATGGCGAACTTGAGGCCCTCCTCCATGGCGACGGGCTGGATCAGCGCGACGGTCATGGCGGTGTTGTCGCCCGGCATGACCATCTCGGTGCCCTCGGGGAGGGTCACGACGCCGGTCACGTCCGTGGTACGGAAGTAGAACTGCGGGCGGTAGTTGTTGAAGAACGGGGTGTGACGGCCACCCTCGTCCTTCGACAGGATGTAGGCCTGGGCCTCGAAGTCGGTGTGCGGGGTGACCGAACCCGGCTTGATGATGACCTGGCCGCGCTCGACGTCCTCGCGCTTGATGCCGCGGAGCAGCAGACCGACGTTCTCACCGGCCTGGCCCTCGTCGAGCAGCTTGCGGAACATCTCGATACCGGTGACCGTGGTGGTGGTCTTGGTGGTCTTGATGCCGATGATGTCGACGGTCTCGTTGACCTTGAGGACACCGCGCTCGATGCGGCCGGTGACGACGGTGCCACGACCGGTGATCGTGAAGACGTCCTCGATCGGCATCAGGAACGGCAGCTCGGTGGCACGGGCCGGGGTCGGGATCGACTCGTCGACGGCGTGCATGAGGCCGAGGAGCTTCTCGCCCCACTCCTTGTCGCCCTCGAGCGCCTTCAGCGCCGAGACGCGCACGACCGGCAGGTCGTCGCCCGGGAACTCGTACTCGGAGAGGAGCTCACGGACCTCGAGCTCGACGAGCTCCAGGATCTCCTCGTCGTCCACCATGTCGGCCTTGTTCAGGGCGACGACGATGTAGGGGACGCCGACCTGGCGGGCCAGGAGGACGTGCTCCTTGGTCTGCGGCATCGGGCCGTCGGTGGCGGCGACGACGAGGATCGCACCGTCCATCTGGGCCGCACCGGTGATCATGTTCTTGATGTAGTCAGCGTGACCCGGGCAGTCAACGTGGGCGTAGTGACGCGCCTCGGTCTGGTACTCGACGTGAGCGATCGAGATGGTGATACCGCGCTGACGCTCCTCCGGCGCCTTGTCGATCTGGTCGAACGGCGTGAAGGGGTTGATGTCCGGGTACGCGTCGTGCAGCACCTTGGTGATGGCCGCGGTCAGCGTGGTCTTACCGTGGTCGATGTGACCGATGGTGCCGATGTTGACGTGGGGCTTCGTCCGCTCGAACTTCGCCTTCGCCACTGCAGTCCTCCTGAGGACAGTTCTGTACGCCGTACGACGTCAGTTGGTCTTTGATCGGGATTGGGAACGGGGCGCTGGTAGCGCTCCATGCCGTCCCGCGGGGTGGGGTGCCGGGAGGGCCCGGGGGAATCCGTGGGGATTCGCCCCGGGTCACCTCCTTCTAGCCTAAGGGGTCTGATTCGTCCCGAATAACGGGCCGAACCGTCGACCGGCGGAGCCGGCCTTACTCGCCCTTGGCCTTGGCGATGATGTCGTCCGCCACGTTCCGCGGAACCTCGGCGTACGAGTCGAACTGCATCGAGTAGCTTGCGCGACCAGAGGTCTTGCTGCGCAGGTCACCGACGTAGCCGAACATCTCGGAGAGCGGCACGAGCGCCTTGACGACGCGCGCACCGTGACGCTCCTCCATGGCCCGGATCTGGCCACGGCGGGAGTTGATGTCGCCGATCACGTCGCCCATGTAGTCCTCGGGCGTGGTGACCTCGACGGCCATCATCGGCTCCAGGAGGGCCGGACCGGCCTTCTTGGCGCCTTCCTTGAAGGCCATCGAACCGGCGATCTTGAACGCGAGCTCGGACGAGTCGACGTCGTGCGACGCACCGTCGAGCAGGGTCACGCGAACGCCCTGGAGCGGGTAGCCGGCGAGGACACCGAACTCCATGGCCTCCTGGCAACCGGCGTCGACCGAGGGGATGTACTCCTTCGGCACGCGGCCACCGGTGACCTTGTTGACGAACTCGTAGCCCTCGCCGGACTCCAGCGGCTCGATCGCGATCTGGATCTTCGCGAACTGACCCGAACCACCGGTCTGCTTCTTGTGCGTGTAGTCGATGCGCTCGACGGCCTTGCGGATCGTCTCGCGGTACGCGACCTGCGGCTTGCCGACGTTGGCCTCGACCTTGAACTCACGGCGCATACGGTCGACGAGCACCTCGAGGTGCAGCTCGCCCATACCCGCGATGATGGTCTGGCCGGTCTCCTCGTCCGTGTTGACCTGGAAGGACGGGTCCTCCTCGGCGAGACGCTGGATGGCGACACCCAGCTTCTCCTGGTCACCCTTGGACTTGGGCTCGATCGCGACGCGGATGACCGGGGCCGGGAAGTCCATGGACTCCAGGATGACCGGCTGCTTCTCGTCGGACAGCGTCTCACCGGTGGTGGTCTGCTTCAGGCCCATGACGGCGATGATGTCGCCGGCGCCCACCGAGTCGATCTCCTCACGCTTGTTCGCGTGCATGCGGTAGATCTTGCCGATGCGCTCCTTCTTGCCCTTGACGGAGTTCAGCACCGAGGTGCCGGACTCCAGGCGGCCGGAGTACACGCGGACGAAGGTGAGCTTGCCCAGGTGCGGGTCGGACATGATCTTGAACGCCAGGGCGGCGAGCGGCTCGTCGTCCGAAGCCTGGCGGACGATCTTCTCCTCGTCGTTGCCCGGCTTGGTGCCCTCGATGCCCTCGATGTCCAGCGGCGACGGCAGGTACTTCACGACCGCGTCGAGCAGGGGCTGAACGCCCTTGTTCTTGAACGCGGAGCCGCAGAAGATCGGGGTGAAGTCCGAGGCCAGCGTGCCCTTGCGGATCGCGGCGACCAGCAGCTCCTCGGGGATGTCCTCGCCCTCCAGGGCGATCTCCATCACCTCGTCGCTGACGTTCGACACGGTGTCGATCAGCTGCTCGCGGTACTCGGCGGCCTTGTCGGCGAGGTCGGCCGGGATGTCGACAACGTCGTACATCTCGCCCTTGGTGGCCTCGGGCGACCAGACCAGAGCCTTCATCTTCACCAGGTCGACGACGCCGACGAAGTCGGACTCCGCGCCGATCGGGAGCTGCATGACCAGCGGGGTGGCGCCGAGGCGGTCCACGATGGTCTGCACGCAGAAGTAGAAGTCGGCGCCCGTGCGGTCCAGCTTGTTGATGAAGCAGATGCGCGGGACGCCGTAGCGGTCAGCCTGCCGCCACACGGTCTCGGACTGGGGCTCGACGCCGGCGACGCCGTCGAACACCGTCACGCCACCGTCGAGCACGCGCAGCGAGCGCTCCACCTCGACGGTGAAGTCGACGTGGCCCGGGGTGTCGATGATGTTGATGGTGTTGTCGACGCCGTCGAGCGTCCAGTGACAGGTCGTCGCGGCCGACGTGATGGTGATGCCGCGCTCCTGCTCCTGCTCCATCCAGTCCATCGTGGCAGCGCCGTCGTGGACCTCACCGATCTTGTACGAGACACCGGTGTAGAACAGGATCCGCTCGGTGGTGGTGGTCTTGCCCGCGTCGATGTGCGCCATGATCCCGATGTTGCGGACCTTGGCGAGGTCAAGGGAGGTTGCAGCCATGGTGGCTCGTTCTCTCTCTGTCTAGTGACGGGGTTCGGACTACCAGCGGTAGTGCGCGAAGGCCTTGTTGGACTCGGCCATCTTGTGGGTGTCCTCGCGGCGCTTCACGGAAGCACCGAGGCCGTTGCTGGCGTCGAGGATCTCGTTGAGCAGACGCTCGGTCATGGTCTTCTCGCGGCGGGCGCGGGAGTAACCGACGAGCCAGCGCAGCGCCAGGGTGTTGGCACGGCCCGGCTTGACCTCGACCGGCACCTGGTAGGTCGCGCCACCGACACGGCGGGACTTGACCTCGAGGGTCGGCTTGACGTTCTCCAGGGCGCGCTTGAGCGCGACCACCGGGTCGGCGCCGGTCTTCTCGCGGACGCCCTCGAGGGCGCCGTACACGATCCGCTCGGCGGTGGAGCGCTTGCCGTGCAGCAGGATTTTGTTGACCAGCGAGGTCACCAGCGGGGAGCCGTAAACCGGGTCGATGATGACCGGGCGCTTCGGGGCGGGGCCCTTACGAGGCATTCTTACTTCTCCTTCTTGGCGCCGTAGCGGCTGCGGGCCTGCTTGCGGTTCTTGACACCCTGGGTGTCGAGGGAACCGCGGATGATCTTGTAGCGGACACCAGGAAGGTCCTTCACACGGCCACCGCGGACCAGCACGATGGAGTGCTCCTGCAGGTTGTGGCCCTCGCCCGGGATGTAGGCGGTGACCTCGATCCCGCTGGTGAGGCGCACACGGGCGACCTTACGCAGAGCCGAGTTCGGCTTCTTCGGGGTGGTCGTGTACACACGCGTGCAGACGCCGCGACGCTGGGGCGAACCCTTCAGGGCGGGCGTCTTGTTCTTCTCGACCTTGTCCTGCCGGCCCTTTCGGACCAGCTGCTGGATCGTAGGCACCGTTTCTCCGTTTTCTGTGTGCCAAGGCTGCGTAAAACTAACCTGCGGCGCCCCTCGACCCACCGACCCACGCGGTCGGGTGTGTCGAGTCTCCCGGCGGAGGAATCGCGGAATCCCATGAGCTGATGGACAGCGACGGCGCTCGCACGGCGAGAGCGGGATCAGCGCTCTGCTACGGCGGCCGGTCTACTGGCACGCACAAGGACCCGGGGACACCCCAGGCACGAATCAGAGCGTACCTAGCGCATCGGCGGCGGTCAAAACAAATGCAACGCCGCTGCTCACCCGGGCGAGCCTGGGACAACCGGAACGGTGCGGGAACGTCCGGCCGTCCTACCACACATCGGCGCCGCCCACCACCCGGCACCGGCTCCGTCCCGCCCGTCGGACGATTCCGCCGACGGCACCGGACGGTCGGGACGTCAGACCGAGGACGCGACCGCCAGCAGCATCATCAGCGCCCAGCCGGCGACCGACAGCCAGCCGATGACCAGGCCGGCGGTGGCCATCCCGTCGCCCTCCTCGCGGCCCGACCGCAGCTGCGACTTGGCGATGTGCCCCGTCACCACCGCGGGGATGCCCAGCGCGCCGAAGGTCGGCACGCACAGCAGGCCGAGCACCATCGAGGCGATCGCCATGCCGTTGGTGCGGGGCGGCGCGTACGGCACCGGCGGCGGCAGGAAGGTCGGCGGCACGACCGGCACGGCCGCGCCCATCGGCGCCACCATCGGCCCGGAGGGCAGGTCCGCCACCAGCTGCGCCAGCTGACCGTACGTCTGCGCACGGTGGGCGCCGTCGAAGCGCTGCGAATACTCCTCGGCGGTCAGCCGGCCCTCGGCGTAGGCGGCCTTCAGGACGTCGACGGTGCGCTCGCGGTCGGCGTGCGCGGCGCGCATCGCGGACTGCGGGGTGGACGCCGGCTGCCAGGGCTGCGGCGGCGGCCCGTACGGCTGCTGCGCCTGCCTCCACGGCTCTACGGCCATGCGGCCACCTCCCTGACACCCCGTCGCGCGTCGGCTGCGCGCGCTGCCCCTACAGGATGCAGGACGAGCGGCGGCCCCGAGTAGTTGCCGACGGCGCCGTCCGGATTCACACCGCAGTGTCCGGGCCACGGCGGTCCGCTCGACGGTGTGACGGGGATCGCACCCTCCGGTACCACTCCGGAGCGCGGCCCGCCCGCACGCCCCCGGCCGCCGGGCCCCGGGCCCGGCGCTGCGGCTCCGGCATCATGGACGGGCCGGGTCGGGCGAGGACGGAACGACGGAACAGCGAACGGAAGAGGCACCGTGGGCAGGCGCAGCAGCAGGGGCGGGCAGGAGTCCGCCGTCGACGGGCTGCTGGCCCGGGCGGTCGAGCAGGTGGTGGCCGCACCCGCGGACACGCTGGACCACGCACTGGACGGCGGTGCCTCGCTGCTGGCCGCATCGGCCGACCAGTGGCCGGAGGTCAGCCGCTCGCTGCTGGCCTTCGCGGAGCGGGCCGTCGGGCGGTGCTGGACGGCGGGCTGGCGGCCCGCCGACCTGGCGCGGGCGGTGCGGCGCGGGCTCGGTCCGGTGCACCTGGCGCTGGCGGTGGACCTGATCGCGGCCGAGGGCCGACGGCATCCGGCGGCCTCGCTGGACCGGCGCTGGCAGGAGCAGCTGCGCGAGCTGGCCGCCGAGGTGTGGTGGGAGTCGGACGCGGCGTTCCTTCCGGAGTTCGCCGCGCGGCACCGCCAGGACCGGTTCGCGCTGGCGACGGCCGCGCTGGAGCTGCTGCGGGTCTGGTCGCTGCTGCCGCCGATCGAGCCGGTCGGCCCGGTGCCGGGGCAGTCGGGCGGCGCGGCGCGGCGGCCGTTCGCCGCGGCGGACGGCCGGGCGGCCGGCGAGCCGCGGATGCTGGGTCGCATCCGGGCGCTGCTGGCGAAGGCCGAGTCGACGGAGTACCCGGACGAGGCGGAGGCGCTGACCGCCAAGGCGCAGCAGCTGATGGCCCAGCACTCGATCGACGAGGCGCTGCTGGCGGCCGGCGGGCCGTCGAAGGACGCGCCGGTGGCGCTGCGGATCGGGGTCGACCAGCCGTACGAGAGTCCGAAGGCGATGCTGCTGGACGCGGTGGCGGCGGCGAACCGGTGCCGGGTGGTGTGGGCGAAGGAGTTCGGGTTCTGCACGGTGGTCGGCTTCGACGCGGACCTGGACGCGGTCGAGCTGCTGTACACCTCGCTGCTGGTGCAGGGGACGGCGGCGATGAGCCGGGCTGGCAGCCGCAGGCACCAGGACGGCGCGCCGCGGACGAAGGCGTTCCGCCAGTCGTTCCTCATCTCCTATGCTGCGCGGATCCGCGAGCGGCTGGCCGAGGCGACCGAGCGGGCCACGGCGGAGGCGGCGGCCGGGCGGCACCTGCGGGAGGACGGCACGTCCGAGCAGCTGGCGCCGGACGAGCGGCTGCTGCCGGTGCTGGCGGCCCGGGAGCAGGCCGTCGACGACACGGTGGGCAGGATGTTCCCGAAGCTGGTCTCGCAGCGGGTGCGGGTGAGCGACGGCGAGGGGTGGGCGGCCGGCCGGGCCGCCGCGGACCGGGCGGCGCTGCACGGCCGCGTCGGCGCGATCGAGGACTGACGTACGGACAGAGGGGGAGGCCATGACGGTGGATCACGGGAGTGCGGGGCGGGCGGACCGGGTGCGCGGTGCGCTGCTGGGCGGTTCGCTCGGCGACGCGCTGGGCTGGCCGGTCGAGTTCCTGCGGCTGGACGACATCCGCGCCCGGTTCGGACCCGGGGGCCTGCGGTCCCCGGCGGCCGGCGGCCGGGGCGGGCAGGTCACCGACGACACGCAGATGACCCTGTTCACCGCCGAGGGCCTGCTGCGCGGCGGCACCCGTGAGGACGTCCACCGGGCCTACCTGCGCTGGCTGCTGACCCAGCGGCTGTCCGGCCCGGAGCGCAGCCCGGACGGCTGGCTGCTCGGCCACGACTTCCTGTACGCCTCGCGGGCGCCCGGAAGCGCCTGCATGAGCGGGCTCACCGGGTACCGCTACCTGCCGCCGGCGGCGTACGGCGTGCACGGCGAGGTGAACACGCAGTCGAAGGGCTGCGGCACGGTGATGCGCTCGGCGCCGTTCGGCCTGGCCGGGTTCGGTGTCCGCCGGGCCTTCGAACTGGCGGCGGACTGCGCGCAGCTGACGCACGGCCACCCGACCGGCTACCTGGCGGCGGGCGCCTTCGCCGCGCTGGTCGAGCGGCTGGTGGCGGGGACGGAGCTGCGCCGGGCCGTCGAGGAGACGGTGGAGCAGACCGCCGAGTACCCGGGCAGCGAGGAGACGGTGACGGCGCTGCGGCGCGCGGTGCGGGTCGCCGGGCTCGGCCCGGCGGGCTTCGAGCGGGTGGAGCAGGTCGGCCTCGGCTGGATCGCCGAGGAGTGCCTGGCCGTCGCCGTGTACGCGGCGCTGGCGGGCGCCGACGCGCGGGAGGCGATGGTCCTCGCGGCCAACCACTCCGGGGACAGCGACTCCACCGCGGCGGTGTGCGGCAACCTGGTCGGCGCGATGTACGGCACGGCCGGACTGCCGGCCGGCTGGATCGCCGAGGTCGAGGGCGGGGACGTGGTGCTGCAGGTGGCCGACGACCTGCTGGCGGCCTTCGCGGACGGGGACCGGGACCGGATCGCGGACCGCTACTCCCTGGCGCCGGCCGGGACGGAGCCCGCTGCGCCGGTTGCCCCGGCCGCGCCTGCCGCGCCGGCCGTCTGGCCTGCTCCGGGTGTGCCGACCGCGCCGTCCGCCTGGCCCGTGCCGCCCGCCTGGGCCGGTCCGGCCGCGCCGCCGGTGCCGCCCTCCCCCGCCGCACCGCCTTCTCCCCCTGCACCGCCCGTGCAGCCTGCGCCGCCGTCCGGCCGTTCGCGGTTCCGGACCCGGGACTGAGCCGGTGGGGCTGAGCCTGGAGAAGGTGACGGCGGCCGCCCCCGGGCTGGTCGGCCACTACACGTCGGCCGGGGCGAGCCTGGAGAAGTCCGGGCTGGGCGGGGTGCGGGCCGCCGTGTACCTGGTGCTGGACCGGTCGGGGTCGATGCGGCCGTTCTACCGGTCCGGCGCCGTCCAGCGCTTCGCCGAGCAGGTGCTCGCGCTCTCCGCGCACCTGGACGACGACGGGCGGGTGCCGGTGGTGTTCTTCTCCACCGAGGTCGACGGGGTGGCGGAGCTCTCGCTCACCGACCACCGCGGCCGGATCGGCGCACTGCACGACTCGCTCGGGCACATGGGCCGCACCAACTACCACCTGGCGATGAAGGCGGTCGTCCGGCTCCACCAGCTGTCGGGCTCCGCCGGCCCCGCGCTGGTGGTGTTCCAGACGGACGGCGGCCCGACCTCGCGCGCCGCGGCCCGGGAGCTGCTCTGCCTGGCCGCCGAACTGCCGGTCTACTGGCAGTTCGTGGGGTTCGGCGACCCGGCCGACCAGGAGTTCGCGTTCCTCCGCAGGCTGGACGAGCTCCCGGTGCCCGCCGCGCGCCCGGTCGACAACGCGGGCTTCTTCCCGGCCGGCCGCGACCCGGGGGCGATCCCCGACGCCGAGCTGTACGACCGGCTGCTGCGCGGTTTCCCCGAGTGGCTCGCGGCGGCCCGCAGGGCGGGGATCGTGAAGCACTGACCCGGCCGGGCCGCCGTGTGCCATGATCCTCGGGCGTCCAGCCGACCCGGGGGGAGTCATGAGCCGCATCAACTGCCCGGACTGCGGGCGGATCGACCAGGTCCAGAGCGTCCCCGGACTGTACGAGGCGCAGACGCACTCCTACGCCGGCACCACCCGCGGCTACGGCGGTGGGTACGGGGCCCGCACCTACTACACGTCGGGCTCGTCGAGCAGTCTGCTGGCCGACCAGATCGCACCGCCGCCGGTCCCCCGGCTGCTGCAGCCGACCGGTGGCTGCGCACTCGCGCTGATGACCGCCCTGGGGCTCGGGGGCGGTGTGATGGTGCTGCCGCTCCTGGCGTCCGGCGAACCCGGCGCCGGCCGGAAGGCCCTGATCGTGTTCGTCGTGCTCGCCCTGCCGTTCCTGGCTGCGGCACTGGCGCTGGTGGTCAAGCGGTTCCGGGACCGGCTGAAGAACCGCGCCGCCTTCCGTGACTACCGGGCGCGGTACCCGTCGCTGCTCGCGGTGTGGAGCACCGGTTTCCTCTGCCGCCGCTGCCACATCGCCTTCATTCCGGCCGGTGCGCTCGGCCTCGGCAAGCCCCGCACCGTGCCGGTGCCGGGCTACCAGCAGCTGGTCGCCGCCGTGGCCGCCGACCTCCGCCCGACATGACGGGCGGCCCGCACGGACAGCCTGACAGTGCACGGCAAGGCGACGGCCGAGGCGGTCGTCCAGTAACAGCAACGGGAGAACCATGCGACTTCGTACGGTAAGGACCGCCATCGCCGCCGGTGCCCTCGGCATGGCCGCACTCACGGGGTGCGGCATCAACGGCACCAAGAGCACGGATGACCCGACCATCGCCGGAGCAGTCACCGGTTCGGCCTCGCAGTCCGCGAGCGCATCGCCCTCCGCCGCTGGCGTCCCGGAGGCGGTGCTCCCCGACGGAGTCAGCCTGACGGTCGAGGCCCAGCCCACCGGCGACTCCCAGAAGGACGCGGTGCTCGCCGGCGTCACCGCCCGGTACCGAGCGGTCTACCAGGCCATCGGACGCCAGGACCCGGAGGACGCGCTCTACAAGCAGTGGACCACCGCGACCGTCAAGACCCTCAGCGCCCGCCAGCACGATCGGACGTACATCGCGAACCTGGTCGGCAAGAAGCACACCGTCACCGGTGTCTACCGCGTCTACGACCCGAAGTTCGTCACCCTCGACGACGCCAAGGCGAACGTCACCTGGTGTGAGGATCAGACCAAGGCGTTCGCCAAGGAGGTCGCCACCGGCAAGGTCCTGACCACCACTCCGAGCCGGACCGACTACATCTTCTTCGAGGCGAACCTGGAAAAGGCTGCGGACGGACGCTGGCTCACGTCTGCCCTCCTCGGACACGGAGGAGATTCACGGTGCCAGTAGCAAGGAGACTCCCCGCCGCCGTCCTGTGTCCCACCCGCCCCCGTCACAGGCCGGGGACGGCGGTGGCACGGGATCCCGACCGGCACATGCTGGTTCCCGACCGTGGTCGTCAACGGCCAGAACGTGCAGTCGCAGATCTCGTGCAGCAGCAAGTCCACCGGCGGCGGCCCGGCGGCCATGACCGACCGGAAGCGCTGGGACCGGAGGTCGGCTGCGACTGGCAGATCTTCCGAGGCTCGCCGAACGCGGGCCGCCGACCGGATGGGCGACCGGGCTGCCGTGGAGTCCTACGCGATCCGGCTCGACACCCAACTGCAGTACCTGAACGCCGAGTTGCAGCCGGCGACCGCGGAGCTGCTCCATGCGCTCGCCGACCCGTCCGACCCGCGGACGGCGTACGCGCGGCGGTGACGCCCCCGCCGGGCGGGGTCGCCCCCGCCCGGCGGTGCAGTCGTCGTTCCCTCAGTCCCAGAGTGCGCCGAGTGCGAGCAGCTCGTCGCGGTACTCGATGCGCGCGGCCCACTCCGCGGGCCAGGCGGACTCGCCGTGGTGCGCACCGGCGAAGGCGCCGGTGAGGCAGGCGATGGAGTCGGAGTCGCCGGAGGAGAAGGCCGCGCGGCGCACCGCGGCAACCGGGTCGTCGGGCAGCAGCAGGAAGCACAGCAGGCCGGTGGCGAAGGCCTCCTCGGCGATCCAGCCGGCGCCGGTGATCTCGCAGGGGTCGGTGTCGAGGGAGGGCCGGGCGAGGGCCGCGTCCAGCCGGTCGAGGACGAAGAGGCACTCGTCCCAGCCGCGGGTGATGAACTCCTGCGCCGAGTGGTCCTGGGCCTGCTCGGCGAGGTCGCCGAGCCAGAACTCGTCGTAGCGGGTGCGGTTCTCCAGCGCGTACTCGCGGAGCAGGCGCGGCAGTTCGGCCGGTGCCGTGCCGGTGGCGAGCAGCCGCACGGTGTACGCGGTGAGGTCGCTCGCGGCGAGCGCGGTGGGGTGGCCGTGCGTCAGCCCGGACTGCAGCTGGGCCGCACCGGCCATCTGGTGCACCGTCAGGTCGCGGACCAGGCCGAGCGGGGCGACCCGCATGTTGGCGCCGCAGCCCTTGGAGCCGACGTCGCTCGCCTCCTGCCAACGACGGCCGTCCTGGCTGAGGCGCCAGCAGGAGCGCATGCAGGTACGGCCGGGGGCGCGGGTGTTCTCCGGCGAGCGCCACCAGTCGACGAACTCCTCGCGCAGCGGCCCCTCCAGGCGCAGCGGGGTGAGTGCGCCGCGCTCCAGGGCGGTGCGCAGGCCGCGGCCCAGGGCGAGCGTCATCTGGGTGTCGTCGGTGACCCGGGCGGGTGCGGGCAGCGGGAGCCGCCGCCAGTCCGCGCAGCCCGCGGCGATGCCCGCCATGGTGTCGAACTCGGTCGGGTGCCCCATGGCGTCCCCGATCGCCAGACCCAGCAGTGCCCCCGTCGCTGCTCCCACAGCTCCTCCTGTACGTCTCAGGCCTCGACCAGCAGTTCCTCGAGCCCGCGGATCACGTACCCGGGCCGCCAGGCGGGCTCGCGGACCAGCCGCAGGCCGGGCGCCCGGCGGAGCAGTGCGCCGTACGACTCGTTGAGTTCCAGTCTGGCGAGCGGGGCGCCGAGACAGAAATGGATTCCGGCGCCGAAGGTGATGTGCGGGTTGTCGGTGCGGCCGACGTCGAGCCGGTCCGGGTCGGCGAAGCGCTCGGGGTCGCGGTTGGCGGAGCCGAAGAGCAGCGCGACCTCGGAGCCGCGCGGGATCACCGCGCCGCCGACCTCGATGTCCTCCAGCACCCAGCGCTCGAACATCTGCAACGGGGTGTCGTAGCGCATCAGTTCCTCGACGGCGGTGGGCAGGAGTTCGTCCACCGAGGCGCGCAGCCGGTCGAGTTCGCCGGGGTTGCGGAAGAGCGCCCACCAGCCGTTGCCGGTGGTGTTGACGGTGGCCTCGTGGCCGGCGTTGAGCAGCAGCACACAGGTGGAGACCACCTCCTGCTCGCTGAGCACGTCGCCCTCGTCGGCGACCAGGGCGAGGGCGCTGATCAGGTCGTCGCCGGGGTCGGCGCGGCGCTCGCGGATCAGGGCGCGCAGGTAGTCGGAGAACTCGGTGCTGGCGCGCACCGCCCGCTGCGCGGTCTCCTCGGTCGGGTTGAGCTCGAACATGCCGGTGATGTCGGCCGACCAGGGGCGCAGCAGGTGCCGGTCGCTCTCGGGCACGCCGAGCATCTCGGCGATGACGGCGACCGGCAGCGGCTCGGCGACCCGGGCGATCAGGTCGCCGCCGCCGTCGGCGAGCAGCCCGGTGACGAGGTCGTCGGCCATCCTGGCGACGGTGGGGCGCAGCGACTCGACCCGCCGCGGGGTGAAGGCCTTGGCGACCAGCCGCCGGATCCGGGTGTGATCGGGGGCCTCCAGGTCGAGCAGCCCGTTGTCGTTGAGGGTGTGGAAGGGCTCGTGCGCGGGGTCGGGCTGCGGCCGCCCGAACTCCTCGTGGGTGAACCGGTGGGTGTAGGTGCGGCCGAGGCGGCGGTCCCGCAGCAGGGCGGAGACGTCGGCGTGGCGGGCCACCAGCCACTGTCCGCTGGGTTCGTACCAGCTGACCGGCGCCTTCTCCCGCAGTTCGGCGTACGCGTCGTACGGGTGGGCGACGAATGCCGCCGACCACGGGTCGAAGCCACCGGTTGCCATCGTCCGACTCCCTCTTCCTCGGGGACGGCCCATGCTACGCGCGTCACGGGCCGGGGCGGGCGGCCCGGTCGTGACGGCGGCCGGTCAGCCCCGGCTGTCGGCGATGATCCGGCGGACCAGCTGCGGCAGGGCCTGCGAGATCGGCTCGCGGACGACCTCCTCGGCGGCCTCGTCGTAGGGGGTGGGCTCGGCGTTGACGACGATCAGGCGGGCGCCGTGGTCGACGGCGACCTGGGCGAGGCCGGCCGCCGGGTGGACCTGGAGCAGGGTGCCGACGGCGATGAAGAGGTCGCAGTTCTGGGCGATCGCCGCGGCCTGGGCGAGCACCTGCTCGTCCAGCATCTCGCCGAACATCACGGTGCACGGCTTCAGTACGCCGCCGCAGGCCAGGCAGGCCGGATCGTCCTCGCCGGCGGCGACCCGGGCGAGTGCCTCGTCCATGGTGCTGCGCACCCGGCAGCGGACGCACTGCACCCGGTGGGCGGTGCCGTGGAGTTCGAGCACCTTGCGCTCGGGCAGGCCCGAACGCTGGTGCAGGCCGTCGACGTTCTGCGTGAGGACGCGCAACGGCAGCCCGGAGCGCTCCAGTTCGACCAGGGCGAGGTGCCCGGCGTTCGGCCGGGCGGCGGCCGCGCCGACCTCCTGCCGCATCCGCCAGGAGCGCCTGCGGATGTCGGGATCGGCCAGGTACGGGCCGATGGTGACCAGCTCCTGCGCCTTCGGGTCGCGCTGCCACAGACCCTTCGGGCCACGGTAGTCGGGGATGCCGGAGTCGGTGGAGATGCCGGCGCCGGTCAGGACGGCGATCAGGGGCCGCTTGGCGTTCATGGTCCGGACGGTACGCGGCAACCCGCCGCGGACGCCACCGGAAAAACCGGGTGCGCGTCGTGCTGCGGCTGCGCACACTGGCGGCGAACCCCACCGTCGAAGGAGTCCTGTGCAGGGTGCCGTTACCGTCTCGCCGTCCGAGGTGCCCGAGCTGCTGCTCGGTCTGGCGACCGTCCGCCCGGTCTTCCTGTGGGGTGCGCCCGGCATCGGAAAGTCCTCCCTGGTCCGGGAGTTCGCCTCCTCGCTCGGCCTGGAGTGCGTGAGCCTGATCGGCACCCAGCTGGCACCGGAGGACCTCGTCGGCGTCCCGCAGATCACCCCGGACGGCCGCTCCCGGTTCTGCCCGCCGGAGTCCGTCGCCCGCGACGAGCCCTACTGCCTGTTCCTGGACGAGCTCAACGCCGCCTCGCCCGACGTGCAGAAGGCCTTCTACTCGCTGATCCTGGACCGCCGGATCGGCTCCTACGAACTGCCGCCCGGCTCGATCGTCATCGGCGCCGGCAACCGGGCGACCGACGGTGCACTGGCCAGGCCGATGGCGTCCGCCCTGGTCAACCGCCTGGTCCACGTCCACCTGCGGGCCAGTTCGACGGACTGGCTGGCCTGGGCCGCCGGCGCGGGCATCCACCCGTGGGTGCTCGACCACCTCACCGACCGGCCGGACCACCTGTGGTCGGCGCCGCCGAAGACCGAGGAGCCGTTCTCCACCCCGCGCGCCTGGCACATGCTCTCCGACGCGCTGCACTCCTTCGGCCCCGGCGTCACCGAACCCACCCTCCAGGTGCTCGCGCACGGCCTGCTCACCCCGCAGCACGCGGTGGCCTTCTGCGGCTACGCCAAGATCGTCCGCCACGCCTACGGTCTTGACGCCATCCTCAAGGGCGACGCCCGCTGGCCCGGCCGCCCCGAGGACCGCGACCTGCTGTACTACCTCGCCGACGCCTTCCGCGGCCGGCTGGTCAAGGAGCTCCCGGCCCGCAAGGAACACGCCTCCGAGGGGCTGCGGCGCACCGCCTACCGCGCGAAGTCGCTGCTCGTGCAGCTCGCCGAGATCTCCGTGGAGGTCGCCCAGACGGTGATCGCCGACGGGCCGGACGGCAACCCGGTGCTGCCCTCCTGGTTCCTGATCGAGGCCGCCCGCGACATGCCGCGGCTGGTCGAGGCCCGCCGGTGAGCCGCGGCGCCGCCGGCCGGCGGGCCGCCGCCCGCACCGGCGAGCAGCGCCCGGCCGACCCGGCCGCCGAGGCCTTCGCCGAGGCGGTCGCCCTCGTGCACCGCAACCACGCACTCGGCGCGATCGACGCCCGGATCTGCACCGACCCCGACTGCACGGCCGTCCCCCCGGGCGGCTGGGCGGTCGTCGACTCCGGCGGCACCGTCCACGCCGATGCCCGGCGCCGCGCCGAACCCGCCGAATGGGCCTGGGTGCTGACGCACTGCCTGCTCCACCTCGGCTTCGGCCACGTGCCTGCCGCCCACGGGAGACGGACCCCCGCCGACGACGCCCTGCAGGCGGCCCGCTGCGCCGTCGTCCACCGCTTCCAGGCCGCCTTCCAGGTCGGCCGGAGCCCGTTCGACCTGCCGCAGAACCTGCCCGCCGGGGACGAGGACGAACTCGCCCGGCGCTGGCGGCGGGACGGTGTGCCGGGCGTCCCGACCGCCTGCGGGCCCGGCCTGTCCGACCAGCTGCTGGTGCCGTGGTCCCGCTGGGACGACCCGCCGGACTGGACGACCGCCTTCGCCGCCGCCCTCACCCGGACCGTCTCCGCCGCCATGGACGTCGCCGGCGGACGCCGCTCCGGCCTCACCGCCGCCCGCGAACCCGTCCGGCCGTGGACACAGGCCCTGAACTGGTTCGTCTCCTCCTACCCGCTGCTCGGCGGCATCGCGGCCGGCATCACCCTGGTCGCCGACGCCGAACTCGCCCGCGCCCACGGCATCTCGGTGGCCGCCGTCAACGCCGCGGCCGGCGAGATCTACGTCAACCCGCTGCTGCACCTCACCGGCGAGGAATGGCGGTTCGTCCTCGGGCACGAGATGCTGCACGCCGCCCTGCGGCACGGCGAACGGGCCGGCGCCCGGGACCCGTACCTCTTCAACGTGGCCTGCGACTACGTCGTCAACGGCTGGCTGGTCGAGATGGACGTCGGCACCGTGCCGGAGGGCTCGCTGTACGACCCGGAGCTCAAGGGCCTCTCCGCGGAAGAGGTCTACGACCGGATCACCCGCGACCGACGCCGGCTGCGGCGCCTCGCCACCCTCGCCGGCAAGGGTCGGCCCGACATCCTCGGCGAGGCGCTCGGCGACGTCCGCGACTACGTCGACCTGGACGGGTTCTACCGGCGCGGCCTGCAGCAGGGCTTCGAACTGCACGAACGCGACCGCGGCACCCTCCCGGCCGGACTGGTCGAGGAGATCCGCGCCCTCTCCCACCCGCCGCTGCCCTGGGACGCCCGACTCGCCCGCTGGTTCGACGAGTTCGTCCCCTCGCCCGAGTCCGTCCGCAGCTACGCCCGGCCGTCGCGCCGCCAGTCCGCCACCCCCGACATCCCGCGGGCCGGGCGGTGGCGCCCGGAGACCGAGACCGCCCGCTGCACCTTCGGCGTCGTCCTCGACACCTCCGGATCGATGAGCCGGGCCCTGCTCGGCAAGGCCCTCGGCGCCATCGCCTCCTACGCCGCCGCCCGGGACGTCGCCGCCGCCCGCGTGGTCTTCTGCGACGCCGCACCGCACGACGCCGGGTACCTCCCGCCCGAGGAGATCGCCGGGCGGGTCCGTATCCGCGGCCGCGGCGGCACCGTCCTGCAGCCCGGGATCGATCTGCTGCAGCGCGCCGAGGACTTCCCGCCGGGGGCGCCGGTGCTGGTGATCACCGATGCCGAGTGCGACGTCCTGCGGGTGCGGCGCGAGCACGCCTACCTCGTGCCCCGCCACGCCACCCTCCCCTTCACCCCCCGCGGCCCGGTCTTCCGCATGCAGTGACGGCCGGCGCCCGGACCCGGCTGCGGGGCAACCCCCGAAGGGTGCGGGGAACCGCGCGCGGCGGAAGGCGCCCGCCGGAACCGCACCCGCCCACGGACCACTGCACTGCCGCGACCACCGGTGGGGTTGCTCCCGCAGTCGCGCAGTTCCCCGCACCCCCGGGGTGACCCCTCGGCGCTGCGCCCTTTCGCGTCAGGGGGGTGGCAGGGGAATGGTGCCGCGGGGGCCTCGGCGGTTGCCGAAGAGGGAGGTGTCGACGGGGCGGGGCGGCGGGGGCCGCAGGCGGGGGACGGGGATGACGTCCCGTTCGTCCAGGGCGGCCGCCCAGGCCCGCAGGTCGGGGCGGGTGCCGAAGGGCCCGGCGGCCTCCTGCCAGAGTCGGCGGACGGCCTCGTGCTGCCGGTCATTGAGCACGCCGGGCAGCGGCACCAGCGGCTGCCCCGGGGCGAGGTAGGCGGCCTGGGCGAGGACCCGGCCCACGACCAGGGCCGCCTTGTAGCGGTCGCTGTCCACGGTGGCGGCACTGCCGTTCGGCGAGAGCGGGTCGCCCCAGTCGGGGGTCTCGGCCTGGTCCAGGACGGGCCGGGAGCCGGCCCGCCGGATTCCGTCGCAGTCGATCAGGAACACCGCCGGCTCCGGCACCACCGTCCACAGGATGTTGGCCTGGGAGAGGTCCCCGACGACCAGGCCGTGCCGGTGGAACCCGGCGACCAGGTCCACGATCGTCCGGGCGAGCACCAGCCGCTGTTCCGGCAGGGGCCGCACCACCCCGGCGGTCGCCGGCCGCTCCGGGTGCAGCAGGTACTGGAGTTCGGTCAGCTTGCGGCTTCCGGCCGCGGTCTGCCACCGCATGGCGTCGGGTGCGGCGCGCATGAGGAAGCCGGTGCAGCGGCCGGCGGCCAGCACCCGGCAGAGCGGCCAGGCCGAGCGGGCGTCGAGGGCGCCGCGTTCCGCCTCGTCGAGGCCGCGCCGCAGCCGTACCAGCTCGGACAGGGCGGAGCCCTGCACCCGGGCCGGGTCGAGGTACTCCTTGTAGAGCAGGTCGAAGTCGCCGTCGAGCCGGTGGATGCGGCCCTGGCCGCCCGCACCGACCACGCCGTCGAGCGCGAGGTCCGCGAGGTCGAGGTCCCCGCCGTCGGCGACCGCGGTGGCGACCGCGCCGGTCACCGCTCGCCCTCCCAGAGGCAGACGACGCTGCGGTCGTCGTCGTAGCTGCGGGCCCTGATCTGCGCCTGCCACAGGTACTCGGCGAGGCCGGGCACCGTGCCGCCGCCCCACCGCTGCGCGTAGAACTCGGCCACGCCGGGCTCCTTGGTCAGCGGGTTGGCGAGGCCGTCGGTGCACATCACCAGGACGTCGCCGGGCAGGCCGTCGGTGACCAGGTCCACCACGGGGGCGCCGAAGTTGACCGGGAGGGCCTCGGTGCCGGTGTCGAAGACGGCGCCCTCGCCGGCGATCCGTTCCAGCGACTCCCATCTGCCGCCGCGCAACCGGAACAGCCCGCCGTCGCCGACGGCGAGGAAGCCGCGGACCCGGGACTGCGGGTCGGTCGGCACCAGCAGGGCCCGCAGGGTGGTGGCGTACTCGGCGGGGCCGTGCCCGGCCTTCTCCGCCTCGGCCCGCAGGCGCTCGGCGACCCGGCCCATGACGACGTGGGCGTGCCGGGCGAAGCCGTTCCCGTCCCCGGCGTGGAGGGCGGCGGAGAGTCGTTCGGCGTCGTTCAGGAGGCAGCTGACGAGCAGTCGGCAGGCGCCGGCCGAGCCTCGGTGGGAGTAGCGGGCCGACCCGACGCCGTCCGCCGCCGCGAGGACGGCGATCCCGCCGACCCGGGCGAGCAGCACCGAGTCCTGGCGGCACTCCTTCGCGTAGCGGTGGGAGTCGCCGCGGATCGAGGCGGCGCGGACGGTGGCGGAGCCGACGGTGCCGCCGTCGACCACGGTGTCCGGGACCATGGCGGCGAACAGGTCGGAGCCGGTCTCGGTCAGTTCACCGGGCTCGGCCGGATAGGCGGGCGGACGGACGCCGGTGTGCGCAGCGGGGCCGAGGCCCGGGTCGTGCCCGGCGTGGTCGGCGGTGGGCCGCAGGACGGCCATGGCCACGGTCTCCTCGACCTCGGCCTGTTGCGGCCGCTCGGCCTGCCGGTGCGCGTAGGACCGGTCGTCCGGCGGCACGGGTGCGGCGGCGGGCGGAGGCTCCCACGGCGGGACGGCGATGTCCGGCCGCTGCTGCGGCCGGTAGCCGGTGTGCTGCGGGGGCGGGGGCTCCCACGGCGGGACGGCCGGGCGGCCGTCGGCCTGCTCGGTGCGCTGCGGTGCCTGCAGGGGCGGCCAGCGCCATTCGGCCGCCGCGGCGGCGGCGTGCGGGTTCCGGTGGGCCGACCCGTCCCGGCCGGCGTGCTCCTCGTTCATCGGCTCGTTCCCGTTCACAGCTTGTCGAGGGAGACGCTGGTGAAGCCGGGCACGTGGTCGTCGACCTGCAGGCTCATGCCCTCGCCGGCCCGGGCGCCGCTCGCCGAGCGGACGATCGAGCGGGTGAGGCTGCCGGCGAACTCCTTGAGCGCCTCGGCCGGCTTCACGTTGTCGTCCTGCTGCATGAACGCCTTGAAGGTGGCGACGTGGCCGATCACGGACTGGTCCGCCGTGCCGATGCCGAAGGCGATGATGTGCGGCCGGTAGGCCGATCCGAGCAGCTCGTCGTAGCCGAGCTCCCAGCCGCCGTCGGTGGGGACGCCGTCGGAGAGGAAGAACACCACCGGCCGGTAGACGTCGTGCCCCTGGGCCTTCAACGCGGGAACGTCCCGCTCGATCGCCGACCGCAGGACGCGGAAGGCGCTGCCGAACGAGGTGAACCCGCCAGCCTGCAGCCGCGGCAGCGCGGTCACCTCGCCGAGGTCGACCAGCGGCTGGAGCTCCTTGGCGTCGTCGGAGAAGCCGATCAGCGCGAAGCGGGTCTTGTCGGCGATGGTCGGGTTGGTGCTGATCTCACTGTGCAGTGCGACCAGCGCGTCGTTGAGCACGTCGATGTCGCCGGACATCGAGCCGGACTCGTCGCACACCATGTAGAAGGGGAGGATCTGCACTGCGCTGTCTCCAGGTTCGAGGGACGGGTCGGGAGCCGGAGGGGCTCACCGGGTGTAGAAGTAGATCTCCAGGGACGCATGCCGGGGGTTGTCCTCCAGCGAGATGAAGTCCCGGGTGGTGGCGCCCGCGAACATCTCCGGACGGGCCTGCGGCAGCAGGCCGTTGACCGTGTGCGCATAGGCCTGGCCGAGTCCGGGGTCGCGGTTGCTGCCGAAGGTGAGGACGACGGCGGCCTGCCGGCCGCGGTGGGCCTCGGTGGCTGCACGGATCTGTGCGGTGACCGCCGTGTCGTCGCCGGACACCCGGATGGTCACCGGGTCGTGCTCGACACCGCGCGGGCCGGTACCGGTCGGGGACGGGCTCGCGGACGGCGACGGGCCCGCCGACTCCGATGCCGACGGTGACGGGCGGGCGCCGCGTTCGGCGGCGACCGGGTCGCCCTGGTCGCCCATCGCCACCAGGGCCAGCACCAGCAGCATGTCCGCGAAGAGCCAGCCGGCCATGGCCAGGCCGTCGGCGCGGGCCCGCCCGGGGCGCGGACGGCGGATCATCCGGCCGCCTTGCGCAGCGACAGCCGGTCCGCCTCGAGCAGGGAGATGCCGCTCTCCGCGGGGGCGGCCGGGTGCTCCGTGCCGGGGGCGTGGGGCTCGACGCGGGCACCGGGGGCGGGCTGCGGGCCCCGCTCGCGGAGCAGGTCGGCGGCCCGCCGCGCCCCGTCGTCGGCGTGCCGGGCCGCAGTGTCGGCCCGGTGCGCGGCGTGGTCGGCCCGGCGGGCGGTGTCGTCGGCGTGCCGGGCGGCCGCACGGGCGGCGGCGGAGGCGCCGGAGACCTGTTCGCCCAGCTCGGCGAGGTGCCGGGTGAGGTCGTCGAGGCGTTCCAGCACCCGCCCGCTGACGTCGGCGGCGAGCTCCGCGCCGGTGGTGAAGCCGCGCTGCGCCGCCGCCAGGTCGCGGACGGCCTCCTCCACGCGGGTGCCGGCGTCGGCCAGTTCGGCGCCGACGGCCTCTGCGGAGTCCCGGACGGCGGCGGCCGCGTCGGCCAGCCGCCGGCCGCTGCGGTCGACCAGCCCGTCGGTGGCGGCCGCACCGTCGCGGACGGTCCCCACCAGCTTCTCGGCCCCGGCGGCCACGGCCTGCTCGACCCGGCCGGCGGCCCGCTCCACGTCGCCGACGGCTGCCCGCAGCGGGGCCACCGAGGCGGCGACGTCGGCGAGCTGCTCCCGGGCGTCGAGCACGGTGTCCCGGACGGCCTCGGCCGCACTGCCGAGTTCGCGCTGGGCCTGCACGGCCTGCTCGCCGAGCCGCTCCAGGGTCTCGGCGGCGCCGGTGAGTTCGGCGGCGAAGCGCTGCGGCGAGGCCCGCCGGTGCTCGTGCAGGGCGGCCTGGGCACGGGTCAGCAGCGGGGCCAGCTCGGCGAGCAGGCCCTCCGCCGTCCGGGCTGACTCGGCCTCGCGGCGCTCGGCCCCGCTCTGCTTGAGGCCGTGCACCACCGACAGCACCAGCAGCAGGCCGATCACCGCGCTGGCGCCGGCCGCGACGTGGCCGAAGGTGGCCCAGGAGCCGAGCCGCCCGTCGAAGCCGGTCTGCCAGAGCTGCAGGAAGGGGCGGCCCGCCTGCCGCGGGTCGCTGCCGATCAGGGCCTGGTAGGCGCTGGTGGCACGCATCAGGCCGAACCAGGTCACCAGCAGCGGAACGAACACCAGCGCGCCGATGCCGACCTCGACGAGGGACCACATCCGGGCCTCGCCGCGGCCGTCCGGCGTCACGCTCTCCGGCCGGACGAAGGAGTGCAGCAGGTCGAGCTCGGCCCACGGCCCCGGGTCGCCCGGGCCGTCCAGGGCGGCCGCGAGCGCCTCCAGCTCCGCGCTCCGTCCGGCGAGTTCCGGCTTCCCGGCGAGCCCGCGCAGCCCGGACGCGATCGTGACGTGGTCAAGGAGCCCGCCCCGGGCCATGGCACCGTTCCCTCTCGCTGCTGCCGACGCGCGCGCAGCCCGGGGCACACCCGGGCCGGCTGCGGCAGGAGTCATGGCGGCAGGGAAGACACGCACTGGACCGCTCGTCGATTCGGCGCCCCCACCTCGCGCGGCGAGCGTAGCGCAGACCACCGCACGCCATGCCCAACTCCGTTCAATTGCAAGGCAGTTCGAACACCCGGCGGAAACGGTCCGACCACTGGACCACCGGCCCCGGAACCCACGGGAAACGCCGCAGGGCGGCCACCCCGGAAGGGTGACCGCCCTGCGGCGTTCAGGACCTGCGGACTCAGCCGGTGTACGGGCCGTAGTCGTAGTCGTCCAGCGGGACCGCCTGGCCGGAGCCGGCGCCGAAGGGCGACAGGTCGTAGTCGTCGTAGCCGACGGCCGAGTACATGGCGGCCTTGGCCTCCTCGGTCGGCTCGACCCGGATGTTGCGGTAGCGGGGCAGACCCGTACCGGCCGGGATGAGCTTACCGAGGATGACGTTCTCCTTGAGGCCCAGCAGCGGGTCCGACTTGGCGTGGATCGCCGCGTCGGTGAGCACCCGGGTCGTCTCCTGGAAGGAGGCGGCCGACAGCCAGGACTCGGTGGCCAGCGAGGCCTTGGTGATACCCATGAGCTGCGGACGGCCGGAGGCGGGGTGGCCGCCCTCGGACACGACGCGGCGGTTCTCCTGCTCGAAGCGGCCGCGCTCGACGAGCTCGCCCGGGAGCAGCTCGGCGTCGCCCGACTCGATGATCGTCACGCGGCGGAGCATCTGCCGGATGATGATCTCGATGTGCTTGTCGTGGATCGACACACCCTGCGAGTTGTAGACCTTCTGGACCTCGGCGACCAGGTGGACCTGGACGGCACGCTGGCCCATGATGCGCAGGACGTCGTGCGGGTTGGTGGCACCGACGGTCAGCTTCTGGCCGACCTCGACCGCCTCGCCCTCGCTCACCAGGAGCTTGACGCGCTTGGAGACCGGGTAGGCGATCTCGTCGCTGCCGTCGTCCGGGGTGACGACGATCTTGCGGGTCTTCTCGGTGTCCTCGATGCGGACGCGGCCCTGCGCCTCCGAGATCGGGGCCACACCCTTGGGGGTACGGGCCTCGAAGAGCTCGACGACACGCGGCAGACCCTGGGTGATGTCGTCACCGGCCACACCACCGGTGTGGAAGGTACGCATGGTCAGCTGGGTACCGGGCTCACCGATGGACTGGGCGGCGATGATGCCGACCGCCTCACCGATGTCGACCAGCTTGCCGGTGGCCAGCGAACGGCCGTAGCACATGGCGCAGGTGCCGACCGCCGACTCACAGGTGAGGATCGAGCGGGTCTTGACCTCGCCGATGCCGTGCCGGATCAGCTCGTCGATCAGCACGTCACCGAGGTCGGTGTTGGCGGTGGCAAGGAGCTTGCCGTCCACCGTGATGTCCTCGGCGAGCATGCGGGCGTAGACGCTGGTCTCGACGTCGTCGGCCTTGCGCAGCACGCCGTCGGCGCCCACGGAGCCGATCGACAGCTTGAGGCCGCGCTCGGTGCCGCAGTCCTCCTCGCGAATGATGACGTCCTGGGAGACGTCGACCAGACGACGGGTGAGGTAACCGGAGTCGGCGGTGCGCAGGGCGGTGTCGGCGAGACCCTTACGGGCACCGTGGGTGGAGATGAAGTACTCCAGCACGGACAGGCCCTCGCGGAAGGACGCCTTGATGGGACGCGGGATCGTCTCGTTCTTGGCGTTCGACACCAGACCGCGCATACCGGCGATCTGACGCATCTGCATCATGTTTCCACGAGCACCCGAGTCGACCATCATGAAGATGGGGTTGGTCTTCGGGAAGTTCGCGGCCATGGCCTCGGCGACCTCGTTGGTCGCGCGGGTCCAGATGCCGACCAGCTCGCTCTTGCGCTCGTCGTTGGTGATCAGACCGCGCTCGTACTGCTTCTGGACCTTCTCCGCCTGCGCCTCGTAGCCCTCGAGGATCTGGGGCTTGCTCGGCGGGACGATGACGTCCGAGATCGAGACGGTGACACCGGAACGGGTCGACCAGTGGAAGCCGGCCGCCTTCAGGTTGTCGAGCGTCGCGGCGACGACGACCTTCGGGTAGCGCTCGGCCAGGTCGTTGACGATGGCCGACAGCTGCTTCTTGCCGACCTCGTAGTCGACGAACGGGTAGTCCTCGGGCAGCAGCTCGTTGAAGAGCGCACGGCCCAGGGTGGTGGTGATCCGGAAGGGCTCGCCCTCGGTCCAGGCGGCCGGCTGGCCGTCCATCCACTCCGGGTCCACCTGGGGCGTCCAGCCGCGCGGCGGAACCGTGCCGGCGGGCAGGCGCAGGTCGATCTGGGCCTGGACGTCCAGCTCGCGGGCGTCGAAGGCCATGATCGCCTCGGCGGTCGACGAGAAGGAGCGGCCGGCGCCCTTCACGTTGTCGCGGTCCGAGGTGAGGAAGAACAGACCCAGCACCATGTCCTGGGTCGGCATGGTCACCGGCCGGCCGTCGGCCGGCTTGAGGATGTTGTTCGAGGACAGCATCAGGATGCGGGCCTCGGCCTGCGCCTCCGCGGAGAGCGGCAGGTGGACGGCCATCTGGTCACCGTCGAAGTCCGCGTTGAACGCGGTGCAGACGAGCGGGTGGATCTGGATGGCCTTGCCCTCGACCAGCTGCGGCTCGAAGGCCTGGATGCCGAGGCGGTGCAGGGTGGGTGCACGGTTCAGCAGGACCGGGTGCTCGGCGATGACCTCTTCGAGGACGTCCCACACGACCGGGCGGGCGCGCTCGACCATGCGCTTGGCCGACTTGATGTTCTGCGCGTGGTTCAGGTCGACCAGGCGCTTCATCACGAACGGCTTGAAGAGCTCCAGCGCCATGGCCTTGGGCAGACCGCACTGGTGCAGCTTGAGCTGCGGGCCGACGACGATGACCGAACGGGCCGAGTAGTCGACGCGCTTGCCGAGCAGGTTCTGGCGGAAACGACCCTGCTTGCCCTTGAGCATGTCGGACAGCGACTTCAGCGGACGGTTGCCGGGGCCCGTGACCGGGCGGCCGCGGCGGCCGTTGTCGAAGAGCGCGTCGACGGCCTCCTGGAGCATGCGCTTCTCGTTGTTCACGATGATCTCGGGGGCACCGAGGTCGAGGAGGCGCTTCAGGCGGTTGTTGCGGTTGATGACGCGGCGGTACAGGTCGTTCAGGTCGGAGGTCGCGAAGCGGCCACCGTCCAGCTGCACCATCGGACGCAGGTCCGGCGGGATGACCGGCACGCAGTCCAGCACCATGCCCTGCGGCTTGTTGGTGGTCTGCAGGAACGCGGAGACGACCTTGAGGCGCTTGAGCGCACGGGTCTTCTTCTGGCCCTTGCCGGTGCGGATGATCTCGCGCAGGCGCTCGGACTCCTCCGCCAGGTCGAAGGTCTCCAGGCGGTCCTTGAGGGCCGCGGCACCCATCGAGCCGGAGAAGTACGTGCCGAAGCGGTCGCGCAGCTCGCGGTAGAGCAGCTCGTCGCCCTCGAGGTCCTGGACCTTGAGGTTCTTGAAGCGGGTCCACACCTCGTCGAGGCGGTCCAGCTCGCGCTGGGCGCGGTCGCGCAGCTGCTTCATCTCGCGCTCGGCGCCCTCGCGCACCTTGCGGCGGACGTCGGCCTTGGCGCCCTCGGCCTCGAGCTCGGCCAGGTCGGTCTCGGCCTTCTTGGCGCGGGCCTCGAGGTCGGCGTCGCGGCGGTTCTCGATCTGCTGGCGCTCGACCGAGACGTGCGCCTCCAGGGACGGCAGGTCGCGCTGGCGGCGCTCGTCGTCGACCCAGGTGATCATGTAGGCGGCGAAGTAGATGACCTTCTCGAGGTCCTTCGGCGCCAGGTCGAGCAGGTAGCCCAGGCGGGACGGGACGCCCTTGAAGTACCAGATGTGGGTGACCGGGGCGGCCAGCTCGATGTGGCCCATCCGCTCGCGGCGCACCTTGGCGCGGGTCACCTCGACGCCGCAGCGCTCGCAGATGATGCCCTTGAAGCGGACGCGCTTGTACTTACCGCAGTAGCACTCCCAGTCCCGGGTGGGGCCGAAGATCTTCTCGCAGAAGAGGCCGTCCTTTTCGGGCTTCAGCGTGCGGTAGTTGATGGTCTCCGGCTTCTTGACCTCGCCGTGCGACCACTGGCGGATGTCGTCGGCGGTGGCCAGGCCGATGCGGAGCTCGTCGAAGAAGTTGACGTCAAGCACTGGTCGTCAAGCCCTCTTTCGTGAATCGAGAGTTTGTCTGTGGTCTGAGGGGGGCCTGGGGGCGGGGCCGGCTGCTCACGCGGGGCAGCCGGCCCGGCCTCCGTCAGACCTCTTCGACGCTGCTCGGCTCGCGCCGGGACAGGTCAATGCCGAGCTCCTCGGCGGCACGGAAGACGTCCTCGTCGGAGTCCCGCATCTCGATGGACTGGCCGTCCGAGGACAGCACCTCCACGTTGAGGCAGAGGGACTGCATCTCCTTGATGAGGACCTTGAAGGACTCGGGGATGCCGGGCTCGGGGATGTTCTCGCCCTTGACGATGGCCTCGTAGACCTTCACGCGGCCGAGGACGTCGTCGGACTTGATGGTGAGCAGCTCCTGCAGGGCGTACGCGGCTCCGTACGCCTCCAGGGCCCACACCTCCATCTCACCGAAGCGCTGGCCACCGAACTGCGCCTTACCACCGAGCGGCTGCTGGGTGATCATCGAGTACGGACCGGTCGAGCGGGCGTGCAGCTTGTCGTCGACCAGGTGGTGCAGCTTCAGGATGTACATGTAGCCGACCGAGATCGGCATCGGGAACGGCTCGCCGGAGCGGCCGTCGAACAGCCGGGCCTTGCCGGTGGAGTTCACCAGGCGCTCGCCGTCGCGGGTGAGCGTGGTGTTGTCCAGCAGGCCGGTGATCTCGTCCTCGCGGGCGCCGTCGAAGACCGGGGTGGCGAGGTTGGTGCCACCGACGACCTGGTCGGCGCCGATCTCCTGCAGGCGCTGGGCCCACTCGTCGGCGAGGCCGGAGACGTCCCAGCCCTGCTGGGCGAGCCAGCCGAGGTGGATCTCCAGGACCTGTCCCGGGTTCATTCGGGACGGGACACCCAGCGGGTTGAGGATGATGTCGACCGGGGTGCCGTCCTCGAGGAACGGCATGTCCTCGACCGGGAGGATCTTGGAGATGACACCCTTGTTGCCGTGGCGGCCGGCGAGCTTGTCACCGTTGGTGATCTTGCGCTTCTGGGCCACGTAGACGCGGACCAGCTGGTTCACGCCCGGAGGAAGCTCGTCGCCCTCCTCGCGGTCGAAGACGCGGACGCCGATGACCTTGCCGGACTCGCCGTGCGGCACCTTCAGCGAGGTGTCGCGGACCTCGCGCGCCTTCTCACCGAAGATCGCGCGGAGCAGGCGCTCCTCCGGGGTCAGCTCGGTCTCGCCCTTCGGGGTGACCTTGCCGACCAGGATGTCGCCGGTGACGACGTCGGCGCCGATGCGGATGATGCCGCGCTCGTCGAGGTCGGCGAGGACCTCCTCGGAGACGTTCGGGATGTCCCGGGTGATCTCCTCGGGGCCGAGCTTGGTGTCACGGGCGTCGACCTCGTGCTCCTCGATGTGGATCGAGGAGAGGACGTCGTCCTGCACGAGGCGCTGCGACAGGATGATCGCGTCCTCGTAGTTGTGGCCCTCCCACGACATGAACGCCACGAGGAGGTTCTTGCCGAGCGCCATCTCGCCCTGGTCGGTGCACGGGCCGTCGGCCAGCACCTGGCCGGCCTCGACGCGGGCGCCCTCGTCCACGAGCACCTTCTGGTTGAAGGAGGTGCCCTGGTTCGAGCGGGTGAACTTGGCGGCGCGGTACGTGGTGTACGTGCCGTCGTCGTTGGCCACGGTGACGTAGTCGGCCGAGACCTCCTGCACCACACCGGCCTTCTCGGCGGTGATGACGTCGGCGGCGTCGACCGCGCAGCGGTACTCCATGCCGGTGCCGACCAGCGGGGCCTCGCTCTTCAGCAGCGGCACCGCCTGGCGCATCATGTTCGAGCCCATGAGCGCGCGGTTGGCGTCGTCGTGCTCGAGGAAGGGGATCATGGCGGTCGCGACCGACACCATCTGGCGCGGCGAGACGTCCATGTAGTCGATCTCGGTGCCCGGGATGTAGTCGATCTCGCCGCCGCGGCGGCGGACCAGGACGCGGGGCTCCGCGAAGTGCAGGTCGTTCGTCAGCGGGGCGTTGGCCTGCGCGATGACGTAACGGTCCTCCTCGTCGGCGGTGAGGTAGTCCACCTGCTCGGTGACCACACCGTCGACGACCTTGCGGTACGGCGTCTCGATGAAGCCGAACGCGTTGACCCGGCCGTACGACGCGAGCGAGCCGATCAGACCGATGTTCGGGCCTTCCGGCGTCTCGATCGGACACATGCGGCCGTAGTGCGAGGGGTGCACGTCACGGACCTCGAAGCCGGCCCGCTCACGGGACAGACCACCGGGGCCGAGCGCGGACAGACGGCGCTTGTGGGTCAGGCCCGACAGCGGGTTCGTCTGGTCCATGAACTGCGACAGCTGGCTGGTGCCGAAGAACTCCTTGATGGAGGCGACGACCGGCCGGATGTTGATCAGGGTCTGCGGCGTGATCGCCTCGACGTCCTGGGTGGTCATGCGCTCGCGCACGACGCGCTCCATGCGGGCGAGACCCGTACGGACCTGGTTCTGGATGAGCTCGCCGACGTTGCGCAGGCGCCGGTTGCCGAAGTGGTCGATGTCGTCGACCTCGATGACGATGTCGCGGCCCTCGTCGTCGCGCCACTCGGTCTCGCCGGCGTGCAGCTTCACCAGGTACTTGATGGTGTTGATGATGTCCGGCTCGGTGAGCACGCCGGAGTCCAGGGACTCGCCGTTGCCCAGCTTGCGGTTCACCTTGTAGCGGCCGACCTTCGCGAGGTCGTAGCGCTTCGGGTTGAAGTAGAGGTTCTCCAGCAGCGTCTGGGCGGCCTCACGCGTCGGCGGCTCGCCCGGGCGCAGCTTGCGGTAGATGTCGAGGAGTGCGTCGTCCTGGCCCTGGGTGTGGTCCTTCTCCAGGGTGGCGCGCATCGACTCGTACTCGCCGAACTCCTCGAGGATCATCTCGTTGGTCCAGCCGAGGGCCTTCAGCAGCACGGTGACCGACTGCTTGCGCTTGCGGTCGATGCGGACACCGACCATGTCGCGCTTGTCGATCTCCATCTCCAGCCAGGCACCGCGGGAGGGGATGACCTTGGCGGAGTAGATGTCCTTGTCGGACACCTTGTCCAGGGAGGAGTCGAAGTAGACGCCGGGGGAACGGACCAGCTGCGACACGACGACACGCTCGGTGCCGTTGATCACGAACGTGCCCTTGTGGGTCATGAGCGGGAAGTCGCCCATGAAGACCGTCTGGGACTTGATCTCACCGGTCTCGTTGTTGGTGAATTCGGCCGTGACGAAGAGCGGGGCCGCGTAGGTGAAGTCGCGGTCCTTGCACTCGTCAATGGAGTTCTTCGGCGGCTCGAAACGGTGGTCGCGGAAGGTCAGCGACATCGACCCGGAGAAGTCCTCGATCGGCGAGATCTCCTCGAAGATCTCCTCCAGACCGGACTTGGTGGGGACGTCCTGACCACTCTCCAAGGCCGCCTCGACCCGGGCCTTCCAGGCCGCGTTGCCGAGCAGCCAGTCGAAGCTCTCGGTCTGCAGGGCCAGGAGGTTCGGGACCTCGAGGGGCTCCTTGATCTTCGCGAAGGAGACGCGGAGCGGGGCGGTGGATGCGGCGGAATTGTTCGAGGCGTTGCGCGGCGCGGCCAAGAGGGGGGTCCTTCCGAGGGCTCGGAGCTCACTACGCGCGTACCGGCCGGGCCATGACGGAGGCCAGTCCCACCCCCGGGAACCTTCACCACCCGGAGGATGAATCCCCAGGTCAGAGCCGGTTTACGAAGGCGGTGCCAGCCCCCTTCAGGGCAGCGCAGACTCCGGGCGACGAGTCACGGAGCAGCTAACAGGCAGCGCAAAGGGACAGTGTAGCCAAAGGCGACACTGCTGACAAGCCCTGATTCGGAGACCGAATCGGACGCTCCCTCCGGTCGCATCCCGTGCGCGCCCGGCCCCCGCCGGGGAGCCGTGCCGCAGGGGGTGCCCTGCCCTCGTACAACCGACGGCCCGGGAACCCCGGGCCACCGCACCTCTACTCGGAGTCACTTCCCGCTGGGACCACCGAATATGCATCCGGGGCCGCTCCAACCGGGGCGGACGGGCCGAGCGCGGCGCGCGCCTTGAGAATCGCGCGCCTGCTGCCGTTCGTCAAGGCCCCCACCGGAGTGCGGACCTCGTACGTCCCATCGCGAGCGCCCCCGGGAACGTTACAGAACCCGTGGTGGGAGCCGCCCGTGACGACATCGATCACCTTACCGGCCACCGCCGACAGTGGCCGAGTGCACAGCCCGGCGGGCCCGGCGCGGCCCCTGCGGGCCGGGCGTCCGGGTACGGGACGGCGTCCGGGTACGGAAAAGGCCGGGCCGGCCACCCGTGAAGGGTGGCCGGCCCGGCCTCCTGCCCCCTCGAGGGGGGCGGGAAGTCACTTGACGGTGACCTTGGCGCCCGCGCCCTCGAGCTGGGCCTTGGCCTTCTCGGCGGTCTCCTTGTTGACCTTCTCGAGAACCTTGGCACCGGCGGTGTCGACGAGGTCCTTGGCCTCCTTCAGGCCGAGGGAGGTCAGGGCGCGCACCTCCTTGATGACCTGGATCTTCTTGTCGCCGGCACCGTCGAGGATGACGTCGAACTCGTCCTGCTCCTCGACGACCTCGGTCGGGGCGCCCGTGGCGGCAACGCCCGCGACGGCGACCGGGGCGGCAGCGGTGACGTCGAACTTCTCCTCGAAGGCCTTCACGAACTCGGAGAGCTCGATGAGGGTCATCTCCTCGAACTGCGCGAGCAGCTCGTCCTGGGTGAGCTTCGCCATGATTGGCGTCCTTCCACTAAATCGGCAGGTGGTGCCGGATGTACGGGTTGGCGGGCGTACGGGCCCGCTAGAGGGTGCGGGGAATTACTCCGCCGCGTCCTCGGCGGGAGCCGGCGTACCGGCACCGCCCTGCTCGACCTTGTCGCGCAGCGCGTCCACGGTGCGGACGAGCTTCGACGGCAGGGCCTGGAAGACCGCGGCAGCCTGGGAGGGCTTGGCCTTCAGGGCACCCGCCAGCTTGGCGAGCAGCACCTCGCGGGACTCGAGGTCCGCGAGCTTCTTGATCTCATCGGCGGACAGCGCCTTGCCGTCAAGGACACCGCCCTTGATGATGAGAGCGGGGTTCTCCTTGGCGAAGTCACGCAGAGCCTTCGCCGACTCCACCGGGTCACCGGTGACGAAGGCGACAGCCGTCGGACCAGAGAACAGGTCGTCCAGCTCGGAGATCCCGGCCTCGTTGGCCGCAATCTTGGTCAGCGTGTTCTTCACCACGGCGTACTCGGCGTTCTCACCCAGCGAGCGACGCAGGGTCTTGACCTGCTTCACCGTGAGACCGCGGTACTCGGTCAGCAGCGCCGCGGAGGAGCCACGGAACTTGTCCGTGATCTCGGCGACGGCAGCAGCCTTGTCGGGCCTTGCCATAGGCTTACGCCTCCTTCCGTGATGTCGAAGTCGGGCCGACCTTGGAGCAGTCGACCATTCAACGCCTCGACACACCGGCTGGAAGGAAGCCCCACGCAGAAACGATGAGAGCCCCAGTGCGCAGGCGCACGGGGCTCGAACGACCTCGACGACCGGCGCAACGAATCACGACGGGCGGAAGTCAAAGCTCCAAACACTCCTGCGCGGGCCGTCTGCGACGAATCGCAGATCCTTCGGCTGCCCGGCCTCCTTGCGGACGCAGGACAACAACCAGCGGTCTTCGGCAGGCACCACCGTACTCGACGCCCGGCACTTCGGCCAAATCCGGGCAGGAACCCTTGGAACGGCAGGCGGGCGGCGGCCGCTACAGCGGCGGCAGGCTCCGGCCGCCGGCGTCCGCGGTGTCCGCCTCGGCCGGGGCCTGCACCGAGAGCGGGCCGCCGAACTCGTCGAACCGCAGGGTGTCGTCCACCCGGCTGGCCGCACCCGAGCCGGCCCGGTGCAGCTGGACGAGCTGGTCGCGGTCGTTCAGCCAGAGGTCGAGGGTGATCACGCCGCCGTCGCCGAGCGCGGCGCGCAGGGCCTGCCGCCGGGCCGGGGCGAGCTGGGCCTGGGCGTCGGCGTAGTCGGCGACCGTGGTGGTCACCCGGTAGTGCTCGACCGCGGTGCCGTCGATCTCCTCCTCGCCGACCTGCTCCGGCGAGGAGGCGGCGACCGCCGCGGTCAGCGCCACCACCGGGTTGAGCCGGTCGACGGTGTCGGCGTACGGCACCGGGCGCTGGCCGTCCGCGCCCGGCACGCCGGCGAACTTCTCCCAGTGCCGGCCGCCGAGCCGGTTCGCGGTGGCGGCGTCGCCGCCCCGGTAGGCGGTGGTGTCCAGCACGATCAGCTGCTCGGTGGTGCCCGGGCGCTTGAGCTGCAGCACCGTCTTGGGCGCCCAGAACAGCAACCCGGCGACGGTGTCCTGGCCGAGGTTGCCGCTGAAGTGGGCCCGGCGGGCCGAGTGCATCGCCAGCTGCGCGGCGAGCAGCACGCCGTGCGGGGAGCGGTCGGTCGGGGTGGCGAGCGCGGTCGGGTCCGCGGAGGCGCTCGGCGAGGCCGCGGGCGGGCTCCCGGCACCGCTCCCGCAGGCGGTCAGCAGCACGGCCAGCGCCGCGGCCGCCGCCGCCCGGCGCACCGTTCCTGCCGCCATGCCCGCCTCCCGCTGCCGTCTCCCGCTGACCCCTCACCCTGTCATGCCCGGGCCCCGGCCGTGGCGGGCCCCCCCCGGCCGGGCGGCCGCGCGGGGCCCCGGACGGGGCCGAACGGCCGACGGGCCCGCACCCCCGGTGAAGGGGGCGCGGGCCCGTCGGTTGCGGACTGCGCGGTGCGCCCAGGACGCGGCTACGGTCGGAGCACGGTGGCTCAGACGGCGGCCGGGTCCTCCTCGACGAGGAGGTTGCGGGTGCGGTTCGGGTCCACCTGGACGCCCGGGCCCATGGTGGTCGAGAACGCGATCTTCTTGATGTAGCGGCCCTTGGCGGCGGCCGGCTTGGCCCGGAGGACCTCCTCGAGCGCGGCGCCGTAGTTCTCGACCAGCTGCTCGTCGGTGAAGGAGGCCTTACCGATGATCAGGTGCAGGTTCGAGTGCTTGTCGACGCGGAACTCGATCTTGCCGCCCTTGATGTCGTTGACGGCCTTGGCGACGTCCGGGGTGACGGTGCCGGTCTTCGGGTTCGGCATCAGACCACGGGGACCGAGCACGCGGCCGAGGCGGCCGACCTTGCCCATGAGGTCCGGGGTGGCGACGACGGCGTCGAAGTCCAGGCGACCCTTGGCGACCTCGTCGATCAGCTCGTCGGAGCCGACGATGTCGGCGCCGGCAGCACGCGCGGCCTCGGCACGGTCACCGGTCGCGAAGACCAGGACCCGAGCGGTCTTACCCGTGCCGTGCGGGAGGATGACGGTGCTGCGGACCATCTGGTCGGCCTTGCGCGGGTCGACACCCAGGCGCATGGCAACCTCGACGGTCGCGTCGAACTTGGTGGTGGAGGTCTCCCGGGCGAGGCGGAGGGCCTCGAGCGGGGCGTAGATGCGGCTGCGGTCGACCTTGGCGTCCGCGGCCTTGAGGGCCTTGCTGCGCTTCACTGCTTCTCCTGAAAGACGGGCCCCTCCTGCACGTGGCGGGCAGGGAGGGAGGAGTTCGTGGTGGGAGCGGGCCGCGCTCGGCCCTACCACGGGGACGACTGGGCTGATCAGCCCTCGACGGTGATGCCCATCGACCGGGCGGTGCCGGCGATGATCTTCGCCGCGGCGTCCAGGTCGTTGGCGTTCAGGTCGGGGAGCTTCACGGTGGCGATCTCGCGGACCTGGGCGCCGGTGAGCTTGGCGACCTTGGTCTTGTGCGGCTCGCTGGAGCCCTTGTCGATGCCGGCGGCCTTCAGGATGAGGCGCGCGGCCGGCGGCGTCTTCGTGATGAAGGTGAAGGTGCGGTCCTCGTAGACCGTGATCTCCACCGGCACGATCATGCCGCGCTGCGACTCGGTCGCAGCGTTGTAGGCCTTGCAGAACTCCATGATGTTGACGCCGTGCTGACCCAGCGCGGGGCCGACCGGCGGGGCCGGGTTGGCCGCACCGGCGTTGATCTGGAGCTTGATAAGCCCCGTGACCTTCTTCTTCTTGGGAGGCATGTCTCTCCGGGTCCTTCCGAGAGGTGATTTCGGTGTGGGCCTCAGTCGGGGCGACACCCGGCCGCCAGCACACACATCGGACCAGGCTAACCGCTGATGCGGTCCTGGACCAAAACGGATTCGGGGCGGGGCCTGCGCCCCGCCCCGAATCCGAAGTTCTGCGTCAGTTCTTCTGGATCTGGTCGAACGACAGCTCGACCGGGGTCTCGCGGCCGAAGATTTCGACCAGGCCCTTGACCTTCTTCGAGTCGGGGTTGATCTCGTTGATGGTCGCCTGCAGGGTGGCGAACGGACCGTCGGTGACGGTGACCGAGTCGCCGACCTCGAAGTCGAGCACCTGGACCTCGACCGGGCGGACCGGCGAGGCCTTGCCGGCCTCCTTGGCCGCGGCGCGCTCGACGTCCGGCGCGAGCATCTTGACGACCTCGTCCAGCGTCAGCGGGTACGGGTCGTAGGCGTTGCCGACGAAGCCGGTGACGCCGGGGGTGTTGCGGACGACGCCCCAGGACTCGGCGTCCAGCTCCATGCGGACCAGGACGTAGCCGGGGAGCTTGTTCTGACGGATGGTCTTGCGGTCGCCGTTCTTGATCTGGACGACCTCTTCCTGCGGCACGGCCGACTCGAAGATGCGGTCCTCGACGTTCAGCGAAACGGAGCGCTGCTCCAGGTTCTGCTTCACGCGGTTCTCGTACCCGGCGTAGGTGTGGATGACGTACCACTCGCCCGGCGCGATGCGGAGCTTCTCGCGGAACTCGGCGACCGGGTCGCTCTCCTCCGCCTCGGCGGTGAACGCCTCCTCGGCGGCGGCCTCGGTCTCGGAGACCTCGTGCAGCGCGGCGGCCTCGGCCGGCACGCCCGCCTCCGCCTCGTCCGCAGCCTCGACCTCGTCCTCGTCGGCGTCCGCGGCGTCGAGGATCTGCTCCGCAGCCTCGGCGTCGGCGGCCTCGGCCGCGACATCCGCGTCGCGGACGGTCTCGTCGGCGTCGTACAGGGGGGACTCAGACACGGGCGCTGCTTCTTTCCTGGGATGTGTAACGGATACCTCAACAGTACCGAGTCAACGGTAGCTGGCCCGCCCCGTCGGCGCCGAAAGCCCGGCCCGGTCTCCCGTCCCTGAGGGAAGCGGGGCGCCGGTGCCGGGCGAAGGCGGTCGGGTCGGAGGGTGTCCGGGCAGTTCGCCCGGGCGTGCGCCCAGGGGCGACTGCGGAGGAGGAATCCCGCCGGTCAGCCGCGCAGGATCAGCCGAAGATCCACAGGCTGAGCTTGGCGAACGCGGTGTCCAGGCCGTAGACCACGAGCATGATCGCGACGACGAAAACGACGACGACGGTGGTGTACTGGATCAGCTCGCCGCGGCTCGGCCAGACGACCTTGCGGAGCTCGGCGATGATCTGCCGGTAGAAAACGGCCATGCGGGCGAACAGGCCCTTCTTGGCCCGCTTGCCCGACTTTCCGCCGCCCTGCGCCTTGCGGGCGCGCTTGCGGTCGCGGCGGGAGAGCGCCTCGTCAGGCGTGGCGGCAGCGCCGTCGGCACCCTCGGGGTTGCCGCTCTCAGGCGTCGCGGTGGAGCCCGTGGTCTCCGTCACTCGTCCTCACCTGAATCCGGGTCCTGCCGAGGGGCGTGCCCGCACGGGGCGCGCCGGTCCGGCGAAGTGCATTGCTGGCGGGGCCCTCTCCGCATCAAGCCCGCTCGCTCTGTGGAGCGAACGGGCTCGGTACGAATCAAGCAGCAGGGCACGAGGGACTCGAACCCCCAACCGCCGGTTTTGGAGACCGGTGCTCTACCAATTGAGCTAGTGCCCTACGGTGCCTCGCGGCCCCGGAGTTGACCCCCAACCTACCGCATCCGGAACTCTGCGTGGTGTACGCATCTCCGGGCGGTACCGCGGGGGCCATCGGTGGTCGAGTGTACGGGTTCTTGAGCGTTTGGTCGAACCTCTTTCGGCGACGGCCCCGTCGGGGGCCTGCCACGACGCGCCCGGCGACCTGCCCGGACACATCGTGGGACGGCCGGTACGCATGCTGGAACCGCACTGCCCGGCCGGTGCCCACTCTGCGACGATGCAGGCATGAGCGCTTCCACCCCCGCCAGCATCCGTCCCGCCGACCGCCGGGTGTCCGCCCGGATCGGCGCCATCGCGGAGTCCGCCACCCTCGCCGTGGACGCCAAGGCCAAGGCCCTCAAGGCGGCCGGCCGCCCCGTCATCGGCTTCGGCGCGGGCGAGCCCGACTTCCCGACCCCGGGCTACATCGTCGACGCCGCCGTCGCCGCCTGCCAGGACCCGAAGAACCACCGCTACACGCCGGCCGGCGGCCTGCCCGAGCTCAAGGCCGCGATCGCCGCCAAGACGCTGCGCGACTCCGGGTACCGGGTGGACGCCTCCCAGGTGCTCGTGACCAACGGCGGCAAGCAGGCCATCTACGAGGCCTTCGCCGCGATCCTCGACCCGGGCGACGAGGTCATCGTCCCGGCCCCGTACTGGACCACCTACCCGGAGTCGATCCAGCTCGCGGGCGGCGTGCCGGTCGAGGTCGTCACCGACGAGACCACCGGCTACAAGGCCTCGGTCGAGCAGCTGGAGGCCGCCCGCACCGAGAACACCAAGGTGGTGCTGTTCGTCTCGCCGTCCAACCCGACCGGCGCGGTGTACACGCGCGAGGAGGCCGAGGCGATCGGCCGCTGGGCGCTGGAGCACGGCCTGTGGGTGCTCACCGACGAGATCTACGAGCACCTGGTCTACGGCGGCGCCGAGTTCACCTCGCTGCCGGCGCTGCTGCCCGAGCTGCGCGACAAGTGCATCGTGGTCAACGGCGTCGCCAAGACCTACGCGATGACCGGCTGGCGGGTGGGCTGGCTGATCGGCCCGCAGGACGTCGTGAAGGCCGCCACCAACCTGCAGTCGCACGCCACCTCCAACGTCTCCAACGTGGCGCAGGTGGCCGCGCTGGCCGCCGTCGCCGGCGACCTGTCGGCCGTCGACGAGATGAAGACCGCCTTCGACCGCCGCCGCCGCACCATCGTGAAGATGCTCAACGAGATCGACGGCGTGCTCTGCCCGGAGCCCGAGGGCGCGTTCTACGTGTACCCCTCGGTCAAGGCCCTGCTCGGCAAGGAGATCCGCGGGAAGCGCCCGGCCAGCTCCTCCGAGCTCGCCGCGCTGATCCTGGACGAGGCCGAGGTCGCGGTCGTCCCCGGTGAGGCCTTCGGCACCCCCGGCTACCTGCGGCTGTCGTACGCGCTCGGCGACAAGGACCTGGTCGAGGGCGTGACCCGCATCCAGCAGCTGCTGGCCGAGGCGCGCGACTGACGCTCCCCCCGCCCCGCGGGCCGCCCCCTGACACCTCGTTGAAACTCATTCTTTCGAGGGATGTTCAGGGGGCGGTTCCCGTTTGCTTCCGGAATACGGCAGGATCGGTGGATGGATCGCCTTTCCGTCCCGCGCGACGTCGCCGCCCTGCCCAAGGCCCACCTCCACCTGCACTTCACCGGGTCGATGCGTCCGGCCACACTGCTGGAGCTGGCGGACAAGCACGGCGTACGGCTGCCGGAGGCACTGAGCTCGGGCGAGCCCCCCAGGCTGCGGGCGACCGACGAGCGCGGCTGGTTCCGCTTCCAGCGCCTCTACGACACCGCCCGGTCGGTGCTGCGCGACGAGTCCGACATCCGGCGCCTGGTCCGCGAGACCGCCGAGGACGAGAAGCAGGACGGCTCCCGCTGGCTGGAGATCCAGGTCGACCCCACCTCGTACGCGCCCCGGCTGGGCGGGCTGATCCCCGCGCTGGAGCTGATCCTCGACGCGGTGCGGGAGGCCTCCGAAGCCACCGGGGTGGGGATGCGGGTGGTGGTCGCCGCCAACCGGATGAAGTCCCCGATGGACGCGCGCACCCTGGCCCGGCTCGCCGTGCGCTACACCGACCGGGGCGTGGTGGGCTTCGGCCTCTCCAACGACGAGCGGCGCGGCCTCGCCCGCGACTTCGACCGCGCCTTCGAGATCGCCCGCAAGGGCGGGCTGCTGGCGGCCCCGCACGGCGGCGAGCTGTCCGGCCCGGAGTCCGTCCGGGACTGCCTGGACGACCTGGGCGCCGGCCGGATCGGGCACGGTGTGCGCTCCGCCGAGGACGCGCGGCTGCTGGAGCGCCTCGCCGCGAAGGGCGTCACCTGCGAGGTGTGCCCCTCCTCCAACGTCTCGCTCGGCGTCTACGAGCGCGCCGAGGACGTGCCGCTGCGGACCCTCTTCGACGCCGGGGTGCCGATGGCCCTGGGCGCGGACGACCCGCTGCTCTTCGGCTCCCGGCTGGCCGCCCAGTACGGCCTCGTCCGGACGGTGCACGGCTTCACCGACGCCGAACTCGCCGAGCTGGCACGGCAGTCGGTGCGCGGCTCGCTCGCACCCGAGTCGGTGCGCAAGGAGCTGCTGGCCGAGATCGACGCCTGGCTGGACGGCCCGGCGGGCCCGGCCGGGCTAGAGGGCGACGCCGACCATCACCGGCTCGTTCACCAGCTCCACGCCGAAGGCGGCGCGCACGCCGTCGCGGACCTCGCGCGCTAGCGCCAGCAGGTCCTCGGTGGTGGCCGAGCCCCGGTTGGTCAGCGCCAGGGTGTGCTTGGTGGAGAGGGTGGCCGGGCCGGTGCCGTAGCCCTTGGTGAAGCCGGCCTTGTCGATCAGCCAGGCCGCGGAGGTCTTGGTGCAGCCCTCCGGGGCGGGGAAGGCGGGGGCGGTCAGGCCGTCGAGCCGGGCGGCGAAGGCCGCGTACTGCTCGGCGGTGAGCACCGGGTTGGTGAAGAAGGAGCCGGCCGACCAGGTGTCGTGGTCCTCCGGGTCCAGCACCATGCCCTTGCCTGCCCGCAGCTTCAGCACGGTGTCGGCGGCAGTGGCGAGGTCGACCCGCTCCCCCGCCTCCACGCCCAGCGTCCGGGCGACCTCGGCGTACTTGACCGGCGAGGACTGTCCGGCGGCGTCCTCCAGCGCGAAGCGCACCCGCAGCACGACGTAGCGGTGCGGGTCGGCCTTGAAGCGGCTGTGCCGGTAGGAGAAGTCGCACTCGGCGTTGGCCAGGGTGACCGTCTCCCCCGCCCGCCGGTCGTAGGCGACGACCTCGGTGACGGTCTCGGCGACCTCCTGGCCGTACGCGCCGACGTTCTGCACCGGGGTGGCGCCGGCCGAGCCGGGGATGCCGGCCAGGAACTCGATGCCGGCCAGGCCCTCCTCGACGGTGCGGGCGACCGCGTCGGCCCAGACCTCGCCGGCGGCCAGCTCCAGGCGGGTGCCGTCCAGCGCGAAGCCGCGGGTGGCGATCCGCAGGACGGTGCCGTCGAAGCCGGCGTCGCCGATCACCAGGTTGGAGCCGCCGCCCAGGACCAGCAGCGGCTCGCCGGCCGCATCGGCCTCGCGGACGGCCGCCACGACCTCCTCGTCGGTGGTGGCGGTGACGAGCCGGCGGGCGGGGCCGCCGAGCCGGAGGGTGGTCAGCGGGGCGAGCGGGGCGTTCTGGAGTACCTGCACGCCCACCACGGTATACGGGCCGGCGGGCGGTCCGGCGCCGGTGCCCGCCGCCGCGGCCCGCCATCGATAGTGGAGACGTATGCTATCCATATTGGTCCGCATCCGCCCGGCGGACCTCCCCGACCTCCAACAGACGGGACGCCATGCGCATCGGAGAGCTGAGCCGTCGGACCGGGGTGCCGGTCCCGACCATCAAGTACTACCTGCGGGAGGGCCTGCTGCCCGGCGGCGAGCTGACCAGCCCCAACCAGGCGCAGTACGGCGAGGCCCATGTGCACCGGCTGAAGCTCGTCCGCGCGATGGTCGAGGTCGGCAAGCTCTCGGTGGCCGCCACCCGGGACGTCCTGCAGGCCATCGACGAACCCGGCAACAGCCTGCACCAGGTGCTCGGCATCGCCCAGGCCGCCGTCACGCCCGCCGTGGCCGCCACCGACCCCGACGCCTGGGAGAGTGCGGAGAAGCTGGTCGACGGGCTGGTCGAGCGGCACGGCTGGCAGGTCAAGCCCGGCAACCCGGCCCGGCAGGCGCTCGCCCAGCTGGTGGTGACCCTCCGCGACCTCGGACAGGACGACCTGCTCGACGTCTTCGACGACTACGCGGTCGCCGCCGCCCGGCTCTCCACCGCCGAGCTGGCGCTGATCGGCCGGCGCGAGGGGCTGGACAGCAAGGTGGAGGGGGCGGTGCTGGGCACCGTCCTCGGCGACGCCCTGATCGGCGCGATGCGCCGGCTGGCCCAGGCCGACGCCTCGCACCGCGCCTTCGAGGACACCCGCGGCTGACCCCGCACACGCCGAAGGCCCCCGGGAGCCCGGGGGCCTTCGGCATTCCAGGAGTTGCGTTCAGGGGCACCCGCGCCCCTCGTGGGACACCCGGTCAGGCGTTGGCCGGGGCGGGCTCGTCCGCGGGCACGTCCGCCGGGGGCTCGGCGGCCGGGCGCGGCGGGCGCGGGATGAACAGGGCGCAGATGCCGCCGAAGACCACCACCGCGACACCGACCCAGACCGCCGGGTGCAGGCCCTCGACGAAGTCCTGGGCGTTCGCCGGGCTGCCGTACTCCAGGAAGACGCTGCTCAGCACCGCGATGCCGAGCGCTCCGCCGATCTCCCGGACGGTGGTGTTGGCGCCGGAGGCCTTGCCGCGGTGCTCCGGGCCGACCGCGCCGAGCACCACGGCCGCGGTGGGGGCGATCGCGAAACCCATGCCGGCGCCGGCGACCAGCATGGCGCCGACCAGGCGGGAGTAAGGGGTGTCGTCGGTGGCCGCCAGGTTGATCCAGGCGAGGCCGACCGCCTGCAGGAAGAGGCCGAGGGCCATCAGCCGCCCGCCGCCGACCCGGTCGGTGAGCGCTCCGGCGACCGGCGCGATGAACATGGGCATCAGCGTCCAGGCCAGGGTGAGCACACCGGCGTGCAGCGGGGTCCGGTACGGGGCGATCTGCAGGTACTGGGAGAGGAAGAAGATCGAGCCGAAGACGCCGAAGTACATCGAGGCGGAGACCACGTTGGTCAGCGTGAAGGCGCGGATGCGGTAGAAGCCGAGCGGCAGCAGCGGGTGCTCGACCCGGCGCTCCCACAGCACGAAGGCGGTCAGCAGGACGGCGCCGGCGGCGAAGGCGGTGACGATCCGGCCCGAGGTCCAGCCGTCCTCGCTGCCGTTGACGATGCCCCAGACCAGGGCCAGCAGACCGGCCGAGGCGAGGAGCATGCCGACCAGGTCGAGGCCGGCCCGCTCGCCGCGGCTCTCCTGCAGCACCTTGAGGACGAGCGGGACGGCGAGCACGCCGACCGGCACGTTGATCCAGAAGATCCACTCCCAGGCGAGGCCGTCGACCACGGCGCCGCCGACCACCGGGCCGAGTGCGATGGCGAGGCCGCTGACCGCGCCCCACAGGCCGAGCGCGAGGCTGCGCAGCCGCTCGGGGACGGCGTGCGAGAGCAGGGTCAGCGAGAGCGGCATGACCGCGGCGGCGCCGAAGCCCTGGACGGTGCGGGCGGCGATCAGCTGGGCGCTGGTGTCGGCGAGGCCGCAGGCGATCGAGGAGAGGGTGAAGATCGTGATGCCGAGGACGAAGACCCTCCGGCGGCCGAAGCGGTCGCCGAGTGCGGCGCCGATCAGCAGCAGGCAGGAGAAGCTGAGGACGTAGGCGTTGACGAACCACTGGAGGTCCCGGGTGTCGGCCTTCAGGTCGACGGCCAGGGTGTGCAGGGCGGTGGACACCACCAGGTTGTCCAGCGCGACCATGAACATCGGCACGCTGCAGGCGACGATCGACAGCCAGAGCGGGACGGTGCGGCCGCCGTCGGCCGGGCGGTCCCCGGCCGGGGCGGACCGCAATCCTGTCGAGGACATGACAGCTTTCTCCTTCGGTCGTGGCGCAGTGGTCGTGGTGCGGCTGGGCCCGGGCGGGCCGGAATGCGGCCCACCCTGGAAACGGAGCGGCGGTCAGGCCTCGGCAGCACCCTCGGCCGCGGCGGCGTCGGACTGCCGCTGCTCGGCGAGCCGGCGCTGCGCGTCGGGCCAGGCGATCGGGAGCTCCTCCACCGGCACCTCCCAGAAGGTGAAGGTGGAGTTGTCCATGGTCGAGCGCAGCGAGGTCATGATCGAGTAGTGCGGTTCGGCCTTGGCGTAGGTGTAGAGCGCCTCCCGGGTCTCCCAGGCGGAGAGGGTCCAGAAGGTGCGCTTGAGCGGCTGGGCGATGAGCGAGGCGCCGAGCGCACCGGGCGCGGTGCGGACCTGCCGCCAGGCGGCCAGCGACTTCAGGAAGAAGCGCGGCACGTCGGCGAGCGAGCGGACCTCGAAGCGGGAGGCCATGACCAGGGCACGGGTCTGCGGCCGAGGAGGGTTCGGGGTGGTCCAGGGAAGCGTGGGCATGGAGACAGCCTTCCTCGGTCGCCTGCTCGGCGAACCACTGTTCGGCGGCCCGCCGAAACCGATAGTGGAACCTTGCGCTATCCACTATAGAGAGTGGAGCTTTCCAATGCCAGCTTTTTCTTCGGACGGACGGTGCCCCCGGAACGCCTCCGGCCTCAGCGCCCGAGCCCGCGCAGCAACTGCTCCGCCGCCTCCAGCCCCGAGGAGAACGCCGCCTCGTGCGAGCCGATCTGGTCGTAGTGCAGCTGCTTGGAATGGAAGTACGAGCCGCACAGCTTGATCCGGGTGCCCTCGTTGACCCGGTAGATCGTCTTCTGCAGGGTCCGCAGGTCCAGGTCGATCACCGGGTGCTCGTAGTGCAGTTCGCGGATCACCGACTCCTCGCGCACCGTCAGCGGGCAGTCCAGGGTGACGAAGTAGTCCTGCTCGGAGGTGAATCCGTGCAGCCGGTTCATGTAGTAGGCGACGTACGGGCGGACCTCGCCGCCGACCGTGGCCCTGCCGTAGTTCCAGTTGTCCCAGCGGGAGCGGTCGGCCGGCATCACCGACGGGTCGGTGTGCAGCACCGCGACGGAGGAGTTGTAGCGGATGCGGGAGAGCGTCTCGCGCTGCAGGGCGTCGGGCTCGGTGAGGAGTCCGCGCGCCTGGTCGCCGTGCACGGCCACCACCGCGTGGTCGAAGCGCTCCGCGCCGGACGCGGTCGCCACGGTGACCCCCTCCGGCTGCTCGGTGACCGAGAGCACCCGCTCGCCGAGCCGCAGCTTGGGGTCGATCGCCGCGATCGCCTTGCGCACGTAGTGGACCGAACCGCCCTCCACCGTCTGCCAGTCGACCCGCTGCCCGCCGAGGCCGCCCTCGTCGTGCGCCATGAAGAAGGCGATCACCGTGGTGGCGGGCATCTCCCAGATCAGTTCGGCCGGCACCGACCAGACCGCGGTGCACAGCAGGATGACGTAGCCGTACCGGAACTCGGCGCTGTAGCCGCCACGGTCGAGGTACTCCCCCAGCGGCAGGTCGGTGCGCTTGCGCAGGAAGTCCTTGCGGCCCTCCCGGTGGAAGCGGCGGGCCTCGCGCCGGATGGTCCGGAACTCCGCGGGGTAGCGGGCCAGCACCTCCTCCTCCGGCAGCGCCATCTCGGCGGTGCCGTACTGGAGTCCGGTGTCCAGGTCGAAGAAGTTGAAGCCGCCCTCGTGCCGGCGGGTGGCCACGCCCAGCTCGTCGAAGAACCGGCTGAGGTTGGGGTAGCTGGGCCTGTTGAAGACCACGAAGGCGGTGTCGATGCCGAGCACCCGTCCGGCGTCCTCGACCTCGATGGTGTTGGCGTGGCCGCCGGGGCGCGGCTCGGCGTCGAAGAGGGTGATCTCGGCGTGCTCGCGGAGCCGGTACGCGGCGGACAGGCCGGCCACGCCGGCGCCGACGACCGCGACCCGGGGCTTGGGGGTTGCAGACATGAGGGGTCCTTCGCTGGCTAGGGGGAGATCAGGGTCTGGTGGATGCGTCCGCCGCGGCCGCCCTGCACGGCGGCGGCGAGGACGAACCCCGGTGCGGGGTGGAGCAGTTCGAAGAGCCAGTCGGCGTTCTCGGCGGCCGGGCGGGCCGGGTCGGCGAGGCGGATCGGCCGGTCGGCCGGCGGGCCGAAGGAGAAGCCGGCCAGCTCCCGCCGCAGCCCGGTGCCGACCGCCTTCAGGTAGGCCTCCTTGAGCACCCAGTACGCGGCGACCCGGGCCGGCCGCTCGGCCGCCGGGGCGGCGGCCACGGCGGCCCGCTCGGCGGGCGCGAACCAGCGCGGCAGGTACCGGACGGCGTCCGCGCCGGCCGCGGCCCGCTCCACGTCCACCCCGCAGCTGCGGCCGGAGGCCACCAGGCAGGCGACCATCCCGTCGGTGTGCGAGAGGTTGAACCGCAGGCCGTCCGCGGGCGGTTCGGGCTCGGGGCGGCCGCCCTCCCCGGCGCGCACCCGCCAGTGGGCGAGCGGGCGCCCGGAGCGGGCGCTCAGCGCGTACCGGGCGAGCACCCGGCCGGCGAGGAAGCGCCGCCGGCCGCCCTCGCCGCGCAGCCGGGCCAGGTGCGCGCGTTCCTCGGGGCCGAGCAGGAGCTCCCCGCCGTGCCGGGCAGCGAAGGCCTCGGCGGCCGGCTCGGGGAGCAGCCAGAGGTGGCCGTCACGTTCGGGCATCGCGGCTCCGGGCACGGTGCGGGGCGGGCTCCGGGACGGTGCCGAGGACGCCCATGCCGACGAGCTGCTTGAGCCACTCGGACATCTCCCAGCGCAGCCGTTCCCGGCAGGGCGGGCAGACCTTGAGATCGGGGTCGAGGCGGCCCGGGGGGCCGCTCCGCCGGCAGGACGGGCAGAGGGCGCGGGCGCCCGGGTGCGGTGGCATGCGCGGCTCCTTCCGGTGGGGTGACGGTCGGCGGGCCTGCCTCACGGCGTGCCGGGGCGGGGCCCGGTGCGGTCGGCGAGCCGGAACTGCCAGTGCGAGAAGAGCCGGTTGCCGCCGTGCATCCGGCGCAGCACGGCCATCACCTCGTCCACGTCGGCGGCGTCGGTGACGGCCTCGTGCGGATGCCAGTGCCGGCGCAGCCGCTCCAGTTGGAGCAGCAGCAGGGCGCCGCTGGGCAGCGGGTCCTCCATGGCGTCGGCGGAGTGGAGATAGGTGTGCACGCAGGCGGCGACGGCGTGCAGCAGGCAGTACTCCTTGGCGAGGTCGAAGAGTTCGGCGGACTGGCCGTGGTCGCGGCCGAGCCGGGCCTTCAGGTCGAGTCCTGCGGCGCGCAGGGCGGCGGCGCGGCCGAGGAGTTCGGCGGCGGTGTCGGCGGCGCGTGCCAGCCGGTCGCGCTCCTCGCCCTCGGCGTCGGCGGCGAGCCGGCGGAGGGCGGCGAGCGAGGCGGGGGCGGCGAGCAGGGCGTCGTCCCGGCCGCGGCTGAACAGTTCCTGGTCCCAGGGGCGGTAGAGCGGGAGCGGCCGGTCCATGCCGTAGAGGGTGGGGACCCGTCCCTCGGCCCCGGCTGCGGCGCCGGCGGGGGGTTCGTGGGCGGCGGCGAGCAGTCCGTCCAGCTGGAGGGCGAGGTTCTTGAGGTTGACGACGGTGTTGCCGTCGGCGAAGTTCGCCACCAGCAGGTCGCGGAGCATCTTCTGGTGGATGCCGAAGTGCGGTTCGCCGCGGAGGTAGAAGCGGGCGCCGAGCACCACGTTCAGCTGGGACATGGTGCGCTCCAGCATGGTGGGCACCAGGTACTTGGCGACCGAGGACCACACGCTGGCCTGCTCCGGAACGAGTTGCAGGCTGCGGACGGCGCCGAGGCTGACCGCGTCGGCGACCATCAGGTCGGCGAAGCACTCGGCCAGCTGCCGCCGGGAGTACGGGATGTCGCTGACCGTGCGGCCGAAGATGACCCGGTGCTCGGTGAAGTCGAGGGTGACCCGCAGGGCGGTGTCCACGGCGGAGAGCGCGATGGAGCCGATCAGGGTGCGGGCGACCTGCGAGGTCTGCAGGGCGATCTCCAGGCCGGCGCCCTCGCGGCCGAGCCGGGCGGACTCGGGGACGAACACCCCGTCCACCCGGATGCCGCTCATGTCGAGGGCGCGCAGGCCGTGCAGCCGCTCGTTGGGCAGCTCCTCGACCGAGCCGGCCGGGGTGCGGCGCTTCTCCAGCAGCAGGACGGAGTACCCGGCGGGGCCGCCGGACTCCTTGGTGCGGGCGAAGACGGTGAGGCCGTCGGCGACCCGGGCGTTGCCGATCAGCCACTTCTCGCCGGTGAGCAGGTAGCCGCCGTCGACCTTCTCGGCGCGCATCTCGTTGCCGAGCACGTCGCTGCCGTGGTTGCGCTCGGACAGGCCCCAGGCGTAGCGGCCGCCCTGCTTCACGGCGTCGACCAGGTGCTGCTTCTGCCCGTCGGTGCCGGCGATCCAGGCGGGCAGGAAGGCCAGGCTGGTGATGATCAGGGCGGTGGCGGTGGTGGGGTCGCGGCGGGCGACGAGGCGCAGCAGGTTGAAGCCGGTCTCCACGTCGCCGGCCCGGCCGCCCTGGGCGGCGGGGATGTTGTACTCGTGGAGGCCCCAGCGCTGCAGCAGGTTGACGAAGGGGTAGGGGTACTCCTCGCGTTCGTCGTGGTCGAGGATGCGCTCGAACGGCATCCGGCTCGCCGGGTCGTGCGGGTCGCCCAGGTGGGTCTCCAGCTCGGCCGCGAGCTTGTCGAGTTCTGGCTTCGGCACCGGTCTCCTCCGGTTGCGTGGGTGCAGGGGTCGGTCAGGCCAGCGGGACGGGGACGGCCGAGAACATCCGGTGCTCCCGGTGCAGGGCGAGCACGGTGTCGAGGGCGGGCGCCAGCAGGTCGGCGTCGCGGCGCGGGTCGGTGCCGTCGGCACGGGCCAGCAGGTAGCCGAGGCAGGCGCCGAGCCACCCGGCGGAGCCGGGCGGCTGCCCGTACAGCGGCAGGTGGCGGCCGGCCCACCACAGCTGGAGGCAGCAGGCGGCGGCGTGCAGCCGGGCGAAGCGTTCGGCGAGGTCGACCAGGGCGAGGCCGGTGCCCGCCTGCTCGACCTCCTGGGGGAGGTTCTGCAGGGTGTCCCGGAGGCGTTCGGCGAGGGCGGCCGCCTCGGGGGCGCCGGCCTCGGCGAGGGCGGCCGCGGCGGGGCCGGCGATCGCGGCGAGGGTGCCGGTGGGCAGGTCGCGGCCGCGGGCGTTGAGGTCGAGCCGAGCCGGGTCGTACGGCGGCAGCGGCGCGTCCGGGGCGAAGACGGTGGCGGCGTCCTCGGCCGGGCCGGGCTGTGCCTCGGCGAGGGCGGGGAGTTGGCCGGTGAAGGATCGGAGGTTGGCGAGGGTGCTGGTGTCGACCACCCGGACGAGGGCGGCGTCCCGCTGGAGTTTCTGGAAGATGCCGCCGCCGGGGCCCTCGCCGCGCAGCACCGAGCGGGTGGCGAGGGTGGCGCCGCAGCGGGCGATCACGTCCTCCACCGCTTCGGCGACCACGTGCTTGGCCGCGCAGCCCCAGACGCTGAACTGCTCGGGGGCGGTGTGGATGCCGCGGGCGGCGGTCAGCGCGACCGCGTCGGCGGCGAGCAGTGCGGCGGCGGCGATCGCCGACTCCCGCCGCTGGTAGGGGGTGTCGAGCAGCAGGGTGCGCCCGGTGCGGCGTTCGGCGGCGAAGCCGAGGGTGAGGCGCAGGGCGGTGTCGGCGCAGCCGAGGCTGCCGGCGGTGGACATCAGCCGGACGACCTGCTGGGCCTTGACGGCGGCCTCCAAGGCCTCGCCGGGCCGGCCGACGATGCGGTCCTCGGCGACGGGCAGGCTGTCGAAGCGGAGGTGGGCGAAGTCGATGCCGCGCATGCCGCCGGTGAGGACGGCCGGGCCGCGGTCCAGCTCCGGCCCGGCGGCGGTGAGGTCGATCAGGACGGCGGTGAAGGAGCCGGGCCCGCGCTCCCCGGTGCGGGCCACCACGTAGGCGGCCTCGCAGCGCTGCCCGAGGCCGACCGTCCACTTCCGGCCGGTGAGCCGGAAGCCGCTGCCGGAAGGGTCGGGTTCGAGGCGGGTGGTGTTGGCGAGCAGGTCGCTGCCGTGCTCGGCCTCGGACAGGGCGAAGGCCACCGCGCCGCCACCACGCAGGAGTTCGGCGACCTCCTGCTGCTGCGCGGGCGAGCCGTGCAGCCGGACGCAGGTCGCGGCGGTGATGGAGAACATGGTGGCCGGCATGGCGTTGAGGTCGCGCCGGGCGGCCGCGCGGACGAGCAGCAGGCTGCGGTCGAAGGAGCGGAAGGTGCCGCCCCGGTCGGCGGGCAGGTAGTCGAGGTGGAAGCCGGCGGCGCGCAGGGCCGCGGCCAGTTCCTCGGGGTACTGCCCGGTGTCGTCGCGGCGGGCGGCGGCGGCGAAGCCGTACGGGTTGGCCGGGTCCTCGGCGGGGCCGAGCAGCTGCTCCAGCCGGGCCGCGGCGGCTCCGAGTTCGTCGAGGGGGCCGGTCATCTCGCGCCCTCCAGGGTGGCGCCGGTCTCCAGCGGCACCGGCCGGTAGTCGGCCGCGGCGGCCGGGACGTGCACCCCGGCGGTACGGAGCTGGGCGAGCCTGGTGTGGAAGGCGGCGCCGTGCATCAGGTGGTGGGCGACCTCGGCGACCCGGCGGTTGCCGGGGGCCTTGAGGTAGCTGGCGGTCACCCAGTCGTTGAAGCTGCCCATCGCCGGGCCGCACCAGATCTGGTAGTCGAGGGTGCGGTCGGGGTCGCCGGTGACGGCCCAGCGGGAGGACATCCCGAGGTACCAGCGGAAGACCAGCGCCATCCGCCGCCTGGGGTTGTCGGCGGCCCGGGCGAGCTGCTCGGGGTCGCGGCGCTCGAAGTAGCCGACGCACTCCTGCCAGACCTCGGCGAGCGGGCGGCGGAAGACCTGGGCCTCCAGCCGGGCGCGCTCCGCCTCCGGCAGCGCCTCCAGGCCGTCGTACGCCTGGTAGAGCTCGTAGAGCTTCTTGGCGCGCATCGGGAAGAGCGTGCCCTTCTTCAGCACCTGGAGTTCGACGCCGAGTTCGAACATGTCGGCGGCCGGGGCCATCTCGCAGTCGGCGATGCCGGCCTCGGCGAGCAGCGCCCTGGCCGCCTTGGACGCACCGGACTCGACGCACGCCTGGTTGACCGAGCCGGTGACCACGTAGGCGGCGCCCATGGCGAAGGCGGCGGCGACCGCGGACGGGGTGCCGAGCCCGCCGCCCGCACCGACCCGGACGGGCACCGGGTAGCGGTGCTCGCGCTGCACGGCGTCCCGCAGCCGCAGGATGCTCGGCAGCAGGGCGGGCAGCGGCCGCCGGTCGGTGTGGCCGCCGGAGTCGGCCTCCACGGTGATGTCGTCGGCCATCGGCACGTACTTGGCGAGGTCGGCCTGGAGCGGGGTGATCAGGCCCTGCTCCAGCAGGGCGCTGACGGCGGCGGCGGGGGCCGGGCGCATGAACCGCTCGGCGGTCTCGGTACGGGAGATCTTGGCGATCACCCGGTGCTCGGCGACCGGCCGGCCGTCCGGTCCCGGGCGCAGCCCGGCCAGCCGGTAGCGGACGATGTGCGGGCTGAGCGCCATGAACGCGGAGGCCTCGACGCAGCGGACGCCGTGCCGCAGGAACAGTTCGACGGCCTCGCGCTCCAGGCGTTCCTCGCTGGGGCTGTGGATCAGGTTCACCGCGTACGGCAGGCCGGGGATCTCGGCGGCGAACCGGCCGAGCGCCTTCTCGATGCTCTCCGGCAACAGCCCTGCGGCACCGAAGGAGCCGAGGTAGCCCTGCCGGGCGAGGGCGATCACCAGGTCGGCGGAGGCGATGCCGCCGGCCATCGCCCCGGCCAGGTACGGCTGCCGCACGCCGTGGGCGGCGAGGAAGGCGGCGGAGCCGAGGCGCTGCGGGGGCAGCGGTGCGGCCGCGGCGAGCAGCGGCAGGCCCGCCGCCCGCCCGCCGGAGGGGACCGCGCGGCCACCGGCGACCGCGCCGATGCCCTGCGGGGTGCGGACGACGAAGCAGGGGCGTTCCAGGTCGGCGAGGGCCTGGTAGATCCCGGCGGGGTCGGTGCCCGGGTACTGCTCGCCCTGCCAGAGCAGCGGTGTCTGGGGGTGGTTCATGGTGGGTTCCGTCTCCTCGGGCGGGCGGTCAGGCGGTGGCCGGTTCGGACCGGACCTCGACGGCCACGCCGGTCAGCTCGTAGATCCGCAGGCCGGGCTTCCACAGGTCGGCGTCGGCGACGACGAGGACCCGGCCGTCCTCGCGGCGGACCTCGCGGACGTGCACGTCGAAGCGGAGCTCCTCGTCGTGGCGGAGGATCTGGCCGCGGTACTTCCAGCCGAGTTCCACGCCGGTGGCGAGCGCGAAGTGCGGCCGGTCGACGCCCTCGGCGAGGCCCTCCTCCAGCACGTACAGCCGCAGGGCCTGCAGGACGGCCTCGACGCCGAGCGAGCCGGGCATCACCGGGTCGCGGTGGAAGTGGCAGTCGAAGTACCACTCGTCGGGGCGCACCGCGCGGTGGCCGTGCAGGTAGCCCCTGCCGTGCCTGCCGCCGTCGCGGACCAGGTCGACCCGGTCGACGAGGTGGAAGTGGCCGCCGGGCAGGTGCAGCCGGCCGCCCGCCGGGTCGGTGAACGCGGCTGCCCCGTGGTCGAGTTCGATCCGCTGGACGCGCTCGGCGGCGGGCTTCTCCTGCTCGATCCAGGGGGCGGCGTACTGCCCGGCGTCCAGGCCGGCCTGGTTGGCGAGGGCGGCGTCGCTGAAGTAACCGAAGAGGGACTCCCCGGTGTAGAACACCTCGCCGTCGGCGGAGAGTTCGTAGCTGAACTTCTGCAGCACGGCGCCCTGGACGGCGCTGGTCATCAGCAGCTTCGAGTGGTGCCGGACGGTCCTCCCGCGCAGGTCGAGGTCCTTGACCAGGGTGGCGTGCCCGTCCAGGTTGCGGATGGCGTACTCGGTCTCCGGCTGCTTGAGCGTGGCGCCGAGGTAGTAGCCGAGCAGGATGGCGGCCTGCAGCGAGGTCTCCATGTGGACGCAGTTCGGCATGTGCGGGTGCGCGTTCTGCGTGTAGTACCAGGCGTCGGCCGGGGAGTCGTACTCGGTGACCATCTCGGAGCCCGGGCCGAGGTCTCCGCGGGTGCCCTTGAGGGACATGATCCGGTCGACGAACTGGAAGTCCCCGTTGGGGATGTACGGCGCCCGGCTGTCCCGGTAGACGTCGAACTCGGGGCCCATGGCGGTGCCGAGGTCGCCCTTGGCGGCGTGCGCCAGGTGCAGCTCGTTGATCATCGCGGGTTCGCCGGAGCGGTTGCGCCGGCCGAGGAAGGCCGGCACGCCGCCGGTCTCCGGCCGGTACGGGGTGCCCTCCTTCTCGCGGATCTGGATGCCGAAGTTGCGCATCCGGATGACCGGCTTGTCGCCCAGGTACACCAGGACGTCGGCGATCACCGAGGGACGCGGGAGCAGGGTCAGCTCCATGACCTCGATCTCGTAGCGGATCTCCCGGTGCTGCGGGGTGATCTGGCCGCGGACCTGCACCTCGGTCTGCAGGCCGACGACGGTCTGGAAGCGGGCGTCCGGCAGGACCAGGTGCATGCCCTGGTGCAGCAGGTAGGTCTGCAGGGCCTGGACGGCGCCCTCGGCGACCATCGAGCCGGCCAGCACCGGGTCGTCCGGGAAGTGGCACTCGAAGTACCAGGCGTCGGGCTGCAGTTGCTTGGTGGCGGTGAGGGCGCCGAGGCCGCGCGGGCCGCCGGTGCGGTCGATCCGCAGCTCGTCGATCATCCGCAGCCGGGCGTCGGGGAGGCGCAGCGCGGGGTTGAGGCCCTCGTCCTGGGCGTGTTCGGGGCCGAAGACCTCGCCGGGCCGGCCCCGGGCGAGCAGTTCGAGGTCGGCCGCGGTGAGGTGGTTCTTCTCCGTACGGGCGAGCGGCTTGAACCAGGTCTTGGTGAGGGCCTCGCGGGCGGCCCTCTCCTTGGCGGTGACGACCACGCCGAGCGGGGTGTCGAGCTCGGCCTGGCTGAAGAACCCGGCTGAGGCGTCCTTGAGTTCGAGGATGAGCTCGCCGTCGGCGTAGCAGAGGTAGCTGAAGAAGAAGAGCGTGGTGTCGCCCTGGGTGACGAAGCGGTTGATGGAGATGTCGTAGCGCAGGGTCTGCCCGGTCCGCGGCAGGTCGCCGTGGAAGACCAGGGTGGAGTCGAGCAGGCGGTAGACCCGCTCGCCCTTGTTGCGGAAGTCGATGCCCAGGTAGCTGATCAGCAGCAGGTCGCACTGGCCGGCCTCGATCGCGACCGCCGGCGGGACACCGCCGTCCACGGCGTACCAGGCGTCCTTCGGCACGTCGTACTCGGTGCGGATGAACGACGGCCGGTAGACGCCGGTCTCGGCCCGCAGGTCGGTGACCCGGGTGACGAAGTGGTACGGCGGTGCGGGCAGCCGGACGCGCTTGGCGTAGCCGTCGATCCCGGCGAAGGCGGGGCCGAAGACGTCCGCGAGGCGTCCGGTGGCGAAGGCCAGCAGGTCCTTCTCGTCCCAGATCACGCCGGGCTGCTCGGCCGGGACGACCGCGGTCGGCTCCAGGGCGGGAGCGGGCGCGGGCGGGAGTCCGAGCCGCGGGGCGACCTCGATGGCCTGCGGTTCGGGCGCGGGCAGCGGTGCGGCGCCCGCGGGCGGGGCGTCGAGCAGGGCCTCCGTCCGGGCCAGGGTGCTGTCCTGCAGGACGCGCTGGGTCTCCATCACCACCGAGTGGGTGGCCATGATCTGCTCACGCAGCTCGCGGACGAGGTCCTGGGCGCCGTAGTGGCCGTTCTGCGCGGCCGGGGCAGGTGCCGACGGTGTCGGGGCCGGTGCTGTCGGGGCCGGCGGGGCGGGCGGGGTCTCGGCGGCCGGCTCGCTCCAGGGCAGGAAGGAGATCGGCTCGCCGTCGAAGGCGATGACCTCGGGGTCGGCGAGGGTCGGATCGGCGGGCATCTGCTCCTCCGGCGAGAGGGGGGACGGTCCGGGCGGGCCAGACGGCGCTGCCGGCAGCGGGCGGTGGTGGTCGCCGCCCGTGGGCAGGGCGGAGTACGCAGCGGGGGCGGAGTGCACGGCAGGGGCGGGGTCCACGGCAAGTGCGGTGTCGGCGGCCACTGCGGCCAGGACGGGCTCCGGCGCGTGGACGGCCCGGGTCGGGGCGGGCTCGGCGGTGGCGGGCTCGGCGAGCACCTCGGCGGCCGCCGCGGCGATCCGGCCGGGGATGGACGCCCCGCCGCCCACCGGGAAGAGCACCCGCCGCCGCGCCGGGACGGCCGGGGCGGGCCCGAGCAGCCCGGCGAGGTCGAGCGGGACGCCGTGCGCCACCAGCCGGGCGGCCAGCTGGGCGACGGTGCGGGCGGTGGGCATGCCGCGGCGGTCCACCGACACCGCGACGTGGGCGGCCCCGCCGAGCGTCTCGCGCACCCAGCGGGTGCAGGTGGCGCCCGGCCCGACCTCGACGAAGTAGCGGAAGCCCCGGTCGTACGCGGCGCGGACCAGCCGCGGGAAGTCGATGGTGGAGCGCAGCGTGTGGGCGATCCGCCGGGCCGTCTCGGCGCTGTCGAGGGCGGGGACGGGCCCGTAGTCGTAGGCGCTGAGCAGCTCCAGGCCGCCGGCGGCGCCCATCGGGTGGTCGTTGAGTCCGGCCAGGCCGTCGAGTTCGGGGTCGACGACCGGGCAGTGCATCACGCCGTTGACCGGGGAGCGTGCCGCGGGGCAGCCCAACTCCTCGATCAGCGCCCGGCACTGGGCCGGATCGCCGGCGATCACCAGCTCGCCGGGGGTGTTGACGTGGGTGAGGAACACCCGGTCGTACCGGGCGATGGCCGCCCGGGCGCTCTCGGCGTCGGTGAGCAGTACGTGGCCGGCCCAGACCGCGGAGTCGGGTACGGAGTCGGCCAGGCCCCACTGTTCGCGGACGGCGGTGCGGCGCCCGTTCAGCCGGTGCCGGAAGATCGGTGTGGCACTGATCCGGTCGTCCCGGCGGGCGGCGCGCTGCCAGCCGCCGGTGGCGAACAGCATGCTGGACTCGCCGAGGCTGTAGCCGAACGCGCCGTGCGCGCGGACGCCCAGCAGGTCCCGCACCAGGTCGGTGTACAGGATCGCGAAGGTGGTGCCGGTGGCCAGCATGAACGGCAGGTCGTCGCCCAATTCGGCTTCGAGTGCCATGAGTTCGCGGCGGCCGGGGGCGGTCTGGGTGCGCGGGTGCAGCCGGGCGGCGCGGAAGGTTTCGTCCGGTCGCTCCACCTCGGCCTCGAAGCGCTCCAGCAGGCCGGGGAAGGCCCGGAAGAGGTCCCGGCCCAGCCCCGGGTAGGAGTTGACGGCGCCCGGGTAGACCAGTGCCACCTTGCCGTCCGGGCCGATCGGGTGCGGGGTGAAGCAGCTGCCGGCCGGGGTGGCCCATTCCTCGCCGCGTTCCCAGGCGCCGGGGAGGTCCCGTGCGGCGAGGGCGAGTTGCCGGCCGAGTTCGTCGGCGTCCCGGCCGACCAGCACCACGCGCGGGGTGCCGGCGGGCAGTGCGTCGGCGGCGGCCCGGGCGAGTGCGTACGGGTCCGCGCCGTCGGCCAGCAGCCGCCGGTGGTGCTCGACGGCGGTGAGCAGTGCGGCCGGTTCGGCCGCGCCGAGGGCGAGCAGGGCGGGTCCTGAGGCCCGCTGCCAGGCCCGTTCCTGCCGGGCGCCGCTGGTGGCGTCCGCGGAGACGACCAGATGGCCGTGGGCTCCGCCGTCCGCGATGAAGGAGACGGCGGCGCGGCGGCGGCCGGTGCGCTCGGTGCGCAGCCAGGGGCGGGAGGTGTCGGCGAGGTGGCAGCCGGTGGCGGCGAGCCGGCCGGCGACCTCGGCGGCGGGCCGCTGCCAGCCGGGGACGCCCGGCAGGTAGCCGTGGTGGACGGCGAGGACGGCCCGCAGCAGGCCGGCCATCGCGGCGGCGCCCTGGGCGTCGCCGATCTGGGCGCGGGCGCTGCCGAGCGCGGGGCCGGGCGCACCGGCGGGGTGGACGGCGGCGAGCGCGGCGAGTTCGGCCTCGTCCTGGGCGGGGGTGCCGGCCGCGTGCGCCTCCAGGTAGCCGATGTCGGCGGCGGTGATCCCGGCGTCGGCGTACGCCTGCGCGGCGGCCTCGGCCAGTGCCCTGCCGTCGGCTTCCGGCAGTTCGCCGCCGACGGGTTCGGCGTGCCGGACGGCGACGGCGTCCAGCCGGGCGTAGGCGGGGCGGCGGCCCTCGCCGGGCCGGGTGAGGACGACCGCGCCGGCGCCCTCGCCGATCCGCCAGCCGCCGGTGCCCTCGCCGAAGGCGAGGCCGGGGCCGGTGGCGGGTGCGCCGTGGGCGGCGGTGCGCTGCAGCAGGTTCTCCGGCGAGCCGGCCAGGTCGACGGCGCCGACCAGCACGGCTTCCACGGTCTCGTCGAGGAGCAGCAGCCGGGCGGTCTCCAGGGCCTGTGCGGTGCCGGCGCCCTCGGCGGAGACGGTGAAGGACGGGCCGGTGAGGTTCCACAGCGAGGAGATCCGGCTGGCCATGATGTTGCCGATGTAGCTGAGCACCTCGTTGGCGACGATCGGCTCGTGCACGCCGTCGCGGGCGATCGCGGTGAGCCGCTCGCGCTGTTCGTCCGTCAGGCCGGTGTCGGCGAGGAGTCCGCGCAGCCGGTCGCCGATCCGGTGGCGGGCCAGGTGGAGGTGGGCGGAGGGCTCCATCTCCATGGCGACGACCACGGCGATCCGGCGGGCCTCGGGCGCGGACGCGCCGGGGGCGGGGGTGCGGCTGTAGCCGGCGTCGGTGAGCGCCTCGTCGGCGACCTCGGACATCAGGGCGTGCTGCAGGTTGTAGTTGCGCAGGTCGGCGGGCGGGATGCGGTGGTCGACGGGGTCGAGGCCGACGGAGTCGACGAAGGCGCCGACCGGTGGCGTGCCGGCGGTGATCCCGGCCTCGGCGAGGGCGCCGCCGGCGCTCTCCTCCAGTCCGCGCCAGCGGCGTTCGGGCAGCGGGCGGAAGGAGTCCAGTCCGTCGTGGACGGCGCGCTCGAAGGCGGCGGCCGAGTCGAAGGCTCCGAAGTGGGCACCGAGTCCGACGATGTCGGGGGCGGGCAGGGCGGTCGGCGGCCGGTCGGCGGCCTGCGCGGGGACGGCGTCGGAGAGCACCACATGGGCGTTGGTGCCGCCGAAGCCGAAGGCGGAGACGGCGGCCCGGCGGGCGCCCGCGGTGGCGGGCCACTCCCGTCCGGTGCGCACCAGCGCGGCCGCGGCCGCACCGCCCGGCCCGGGGACGGGCTCGGTGACGCCGACGGTCGGCGGCAGGTGGCCGTGCTCCATGGCCAGCACCACCTTGAGCAGGCTGCTGAGGCCGGCCACCGTGAGCAGGTGCCCGATGTTGCCCTTCACCGAGCCCAGCAGCGGCAGTTCGCCGTGCGCACCGAAGAAGGCGGCGACCGAGGCGGCCTCGGTGGTGTCGCCGATCGGGGTGCCGGTGGCGTGGCACTCCAGGTAGTCGACGTCCGCAGGCGACACCCCGGCCGCCCGGTAGGCCAGTTCGTACGCGCGGTGCTGCCCGGCCTCGCCGGGCACCAGGAGGTGGCGCCCGCCGCCGTCGTTGGACAGGCCGATGCCGTCGATGACGGTGTGGATGCGGTCGCCGTCGCGCAGCGCGTCCGCCAGCCGCCGGACGGCGACCATGCCGGCGCCCTGGCCGGTGAGGATGCCGGCCGAGCGGGCGTCGAAGGGCTGGCTGAAGCCGTTCTCGGGGTAGGCGTGCAGGTCGGAGAAGCACAGGTGGATCAGGGTCGGGTCGGGGGCGCAGACGCCGCCGGCGAGCACCAGGTCGGCCTGGCCGGTGGCGAGGTGGTCGCAGGCCAGCTTCAGCGCGTACAGCGCGGAGGAGCAGGCGGCGTCCAGGGCGTACCGGGGGCCGCCGAGGCCGAGGGCGGCGCCGACGATCCGGGCGGGCGCCCCGCTGACCCGGGCGTCGGCCGGGTCGCGGCGCGGGGCGGCGGCGGGCGGCGGCAGGTCGACGCCGGCCCGGCGCAGCCCGGTGCGGACGGCCTGCTCGACCAGCGGCAGGCTGATCTCGGCCGAACCGGGCGTCGGGAAGGAGTAGTTGCCGAGCACCAGGCCGGTGCGGGCGAGCAGGTCGGGCCGGTCCAGGTGGCCGCCGTCGCGCAGCGCCTCGCGGGCGGTGTGCAGCGACCAGTGGAAGACCCGGTCGAGGCCGGCGAGGCGCTCGGCGGAGATCCGGTAGCCGGCCGGGTCGAAGGCGAAGTCGCGGACGAAGCCGCCGCGGGTGCAGGTGATGCGGTGCTGCGGGTCGAGGTCGCGCGGGTCGGCGGACGGTCCGAAGACCTCCGGGCCGCCCTCGCTGCGGCTGTCGGTGCCGCCGACGAGGTTCTGCCAGAACCGCGCGGGGGTCTCGGCACCCGGGAACAGGCAGGACAGGCCGACGATGGCGTACGTGCTCATGGGAGCTGTGGTCCCTCCGGTCTGTGAGGCGGTCCGGCCGGCCGTACGGTGGCGGCCGGCCGGACCTGCCCGGTCGGGTGCGTCAGCTGCGGGCGAACTTCGCGGCCAGCTGCGGGGTCGACACGAGGCTGACGCCGCTCAGCCGGGCGAGGACCCGCCCGCCGCGGCCGACCGCGGTGACCGTCAGGCTCGCCGAGGTGCCGTTCACCGAGGCCGGCTCGACGACGGCGAGGAAGGTCTCGCCGTCCTCCGGGGCCCGGTGCAGTTCGGCGCGGGCCACCGAGAGCGGCAGGCTCGCCGTGGCGCGGAACAGCCGCATCCAGACCAGGCCCGCCTGCAGCAGCAGGTCGGTCGCGCCCGGCCGGTACAGCTTCCCGGCGAACGCCCCCTGGGCGGCGGGCGGTTCGGGCAGCGCGCACTCCAGCACCAGCCGGGACTCGTCCTCGGCCAGCACCCGGCGGATGCCCTGCAGCGCGGCACCGTGGAAGAGCGTGCCGTCCGCGTAGAGGCCGGCCGCGTCGCGTCCGCCGCCCGCGGCCGGCAGCCCGGCCAGCGTCGGGTGGTTGAGCTCGTCGGCGGGGTCGTTGCCCAGCACCACGGTCGCCGCGTAGTGCGGACGGACCGCCCCGTCGGCACCGACCGAGCGGATCACCACCTCGGTGCTGGCCCGGTCGCCCGCCGGGGTCGCGGCCAGCTGCAGCCGCTCCGGCAGGGACCCGTCGAACACCACACCCTTGTGCACCGCGAAGTCGCGCACCTGGCGTACCGTCCCGCCGCCGAGCCGCTCCACCGCGCCGACCGCCCAGCCGAGCGCCAGCGCGGCCGGCAGCACCGGTACCCCGCCGATCACGTGGTCGGCGACGATCGGTTCGGCGGCCAGCGCCGCCGCCGGGCGCTCCAGCACCGCGGCAGTGGTCGGCGCGGCGTCTCCGCGCACCGACAGCGGGGTGGTCGGGCCGAGCACGGTGACCGTGTCGTCGGCGCGCTCCGCCGCGAACTGGCCGGTGAACAGGGACGTTCCGGTCCCCACCGGGATCAGTGTGATGCCGCGTTCCTGGAACACCGCCTTGATCTGCGGCGACACCATGCCGCTGTCCCACGCGCCCCAGTTCAGCGCGGTGACCCGGGCCCCGGGGTGCCGGCGCCGGAACGAACTCGCCCAGGCGTTCAGCACCTCGTTGGCCATCGCGTAGTCGGACTGGCCCTGGTTGCCGAAGAAGCCCGCCACCGAGGAGAACAGCAGCACGTGCCGCAGCCGTTCGGCCGGCAGCGCCTCCACCACCGCGCGCAGCCCGCCGAGCTTCGGCGCGAAGACCCGCTCGACCTCCGAGGCCCGCTTGTTGGCTATCAGCTGGTCGGCCAGCACCCCCGCCCCGTGCACCAGACCGGTCACCCGGCCCGCGTACGGCGCCAGCGCGGCGGCGGTCGCCGCGGCATCGGTGATGTCCACCGCCAGGTACTCGGCCTGCGACCCGGCGGCCTTCAGCTCCGCCAGCGTCTCCCGGACCTCCCGCTCGCCGACCACCGCGCGGTACAGCTGCTCCACCCGCTTCGGGGTGGGCTTCTCGCCCTCGGCCTTCAGCCGGGCCACGGCCGCCGCCTTGAGCTCCGCGGTGCCGGTCACCCCGGCCGCCCAGGCCGGCTCCTCGCCGAGCGCGGTACGGCCGAGCAGCAGCAGGCCGGGACGGTGCGCCCGGGCCAGGTCGGCCACGCAGCGGGCGGTGATGCCGCGCCCGCCGCCGGTGACCACCAGCAGGTCCTCCGGGCCCACCGCGGCCGCGGTGGACGAACCGGGCGCCGCAGCAAGGCCGGTGGGCCGCTCCGCCAGCGTCAGGGCGACCCGGCGGCGGCCGTCCAGACCCACCTGCACGTGCTCGGCGGAGGCGTCGTTGATCTCCGCGAGCACCAGGTCGGCGGCGGTGCGGTCGGCGAGCCCGGGCGCCAGGTCGACGGCCCGGCAGAACAGCTCGGGCGCCTCCACCGCCAGCGTCTTGACCAGGCCGCCGTAGCCGCCGGCGGGAACGAGCTCCTCAGCGACACCGGTCAGGCCGAAGGCACCGTCCAGCCGGGTCACCGTGACGAACCCGGCCCGCCCGGCGGACGCGGCCCGGGTCAGCGGCTCCACCAGGTGCTTGGCGACCAGCAGCCCGTGCGAGAGCCGCCGGACGCCGTCCGCCCAGTCGGTGTCCCGACGGGTGGCGAAGACGACCGCCAGCGCAACCGGCCGGTCCAGCAACTTCTCGGTGCGCTCGGCCAGTTCGGTGACTCCCCAGCCGGTCAGCGGGTGGTCCTCGGCGCCGTCGATCCGGCGGTCCACCGACGGCAGCCGCAATACCCGGACCTGCCGGCCCTGCGCGAGCAGTCGCTCAGCGACCGGCGGCACCAACTCCCCGCCGTCGTCGACCAGCAGGACTGCCGCCCCCTCCGGGTAGGCACCCACCAGGACGTCCGGGGCGGGCAGTTCGAGCAGGGCGGCCTGCGCCCGGCCGATCGCACCGGCCGGCCCGGACGGCTCCGTACGGACCGCCGGAGCGGGCACCGACTGGACGGGGGCCGACTGGACAGGGGCCGGCGCAGCGGCGGCCTGAGCGGCAGTGCCGCCGAGCGTGCCGGTCATGAAGTCGACGATCTGTCCGAGCGTCCGCAGCTCGCCGAGCTGCTCCGGACCGACCGGCACCTCGCTCGGGAACCGCTCCGACAGCATACCCAGGATCTCGACCCGCTTGATCGAATCGATCCCCAGGTCAGCCTCGACATCCATGCCCAACTCGAGCATCTCCGCCGGATAACCCGTCTTCTGCGCCACCACCTCCAACAGCGCAGCAGCCACCTCGGAGGCACCGAACGCGGGGACCGCAGCCGGGGCAGCACCCGCCACCCCCACCATGAACTCCACGATCTGCCCGAGCGTCCGCAGCTCACCCAACTGCTCCGGACCGACCGGCACCTCACTCGGGAACCGCTCCGACAGCACACCCAGGATCTCGACCCGCTTGATCGAATCGATCCCCAGGTCAGCCTCGACATCCATGCCCAACTCGAGCATCTCCGCCGGATAACCCGTCTTCTGCGCCACCACCTCCAACAGCGCAGCAGCCACCTCGTCCCCACTCACAGACGCCACCGGAACGGCGACCGAGGCGACCGGCGCCGCGGGGAGCTCCGCCGGAGCGGGCAGTGGTTCCGGGGCCACCGGCACGTACTCCGCCACCGGAGCAGCCGCAGGCAGAGCGGGCGCGGTCGCCGGGGCGGGCGCGGGGACCGCCGCCGGGACCGGGACCGTGGCGGGGGCCGGAGGCGCCACCGGGGCGGTGCCGGGTGCGCCGAGTTCCAGGGCGGCGAGGTCGCGCAGGATCTCGTTGGCCCGCAGGTGGGTGCGGCCGATGGCGAGGCCGTGCTCCTTGACGGCGGTGACGCCCGCCAGGACCTCGTCGACCCTGCCCTGTCCGGCCGCGTTCTCCAGCAGCCCGGCGAGCCGCTGGGCGCTCTGGAGCTGGCCGTTGAGGTAGTCGTCGTGCAGCGCCAGGTGGTCGGCGATCAGTTCGGGCAGTCGGTCGGACGACGCCGCAGCGGCGTGGTCGTGGTCCACGGGCTCGTTCTCCTGGACGACGGGCGCCACGGGGGCGGGAACAGGAACAGGGACGGGTGCAGGTGCGGGCACAGGTGCAGGGGCAGGGGCGTCCACCGGGACAGCGGCGGCCTTCTCGACGACCGCCGACGGCGCGGCCTGCGGGGTGATCCGGTAGCCGTTCTCCAGCGCGTCGCGGTAGGCCGCCCGGCGGCTGTCGGAGACGTGGTTGATGCCGTTCAGCGGCACCGTCATGCCCTTGGCCGGCACCGCCTCCGGGGCGGCTGCGACATAGCGGTCGGCGAGCTCCAGCGGCAGTCCCAGGACGGCCAGTTGGGCGACGGCCCGCTTGAGTGCGAGGTCGGCGTCGGCGCCGGGGCCGCCGTCCAGCCGGACGGTGTGGTGCGGGCGGTCGCCGAGGATGCGGTCGACCAGCTGGGTGAGGACGCCCTTGGGGCCGAACTCGACGAAGGTGCGGAACCCGGCCGCGTACATCTCCTCGACCCGGTCGGCGAAGTGCACGGGGTTGAGGAGCTGTTCGGCGAGCAGCTGCGCGTTGGCGGCGGTGTCCTCGCCGTACCGGCCGCCGGGGGTGTTGGCGTACACGGGCTGCCCCGGCGGGCGGACCTCCACCCGGTCGACGGCGGAGCGGAAGGCCTCGACGGCGTGGCCGACGAACGGCGTGTGGAAGGCGGCGGAGACCGGCAGTCTGGAGATCCGTACCCCGGCCGCGCCGGCCGAGGCGACCAGCCGCTCCACGGCGGCGGTCGGCCCGCCGACCACGATCTGGTCGGCGGCGTTGCGGTTGCACACCACCAGGTCGGGGTGGTCGGCGAGCAGTTCGGCGACCTCGGCGTCGCCGGCGCTCACGGCGGCCATCGCGCCGGCATCGAAGTCCGGGTCGGCGGGCGGGGCCATGGCGGCACCGCGGGCCCGGGCGAGCGCGAAGTACGCGTCGTCGGTGAGCGATCCGGCGGCCCAGAGGGCGGTGAGCTCGCCGAAGCTGTGGCCGAGGTGGCCGTCGGCGGTGAAGCCGAGTTCGCCGAGGTAGCGGTACTGGCCGGCGGAGAGCGCACCGATCGCGGGCTGGGCGTACTCGGTGCGGCGCAGCGACTCCTCCTGGGCCTTGCGGGCCGCGGCGGAGAAGGCGGGCGGCGGGAAGGCGACCCGGGAGAGCAGTTCGGTGCCGGCGAACTCGCGGTTGGCGCGGTCGAAGGCGGCGCGCAGCGGGGGCAGGGCGAGGACGGCGCGGTGGCCGGGGTTGGTGTACTGGCTGCCCTGGCCGGCGAAGAGGGCGCCGACCTTGCCGGGGTCGGCGGCCCGGCGGCGGTACCAGATGCCGCGGGGGTGGGCCCAGTCGACGGCGTCCGGTGCGACGCGCAGTTCCTCGGCGGCGAGGGTGCGGAGTTCGGCGAGTTCGGCGGCGTCGCGGGCGGCGAGGGCGATCCGGGCGTGGTCGGCGGGGGCCGGTCCGGTGGCGGCGGGGGCGCCGTCGGCGAGGAGGGCGGCGAGAGCGGCGGGGTCGGGCGCGTGCCAGAGGTGGGCCTTGGCGACGGGGAACATCACCTGCAGGTCGCCGCCGTCGCCGTGCTCCTCCAGGACGAAGTGGAAGTTGGTGCCACCGAAGCCGAACGAGGATATGGCGGCGCGGCGTTCGGCGCGCTGCGGGTCCTTGATCCAGGGGCGGCTCTCGGTGTTGACGTAGAACGGGCCGCCGGTGAAGTCGATGGCGGGGTTGGGTTCGTCGACGTTGATGGTGGGCGGCAGCACCTTGTGGTGCAGGGCGAGCGCCAGCTTGATCACGCCGGCCGCGCCGGCGGCGGCCTTGGTGTGGCCGATCTGGGACTTCACGCTGCCGACGGCGGCGTACTGCCGCTCCGCGGTGGTGTCGGCGACGACGGCGGCGAGGGCGGAGAGTTCGGTGGCATCGCCGACGGCGGTGCCGGTGCCGTGCGCCTCGAAGAGTTCGACGCTGTCGGGGGTGCAGCGGGCGTCCTCGTACGCGCGGCGCAGGGCGACCATCTGGCCCTCCTTGCGGGGGGCGTAGATGGACTTGAAGCGGCCGTCGCTGGAGGAGCCGATGCCGCGGACGACGGCGTAGATCTCGTTGCCGTCGCGTTCGGCGTCGGCGAGGCGGCGCAGGGCGAACATGCCGATGCCCTCGCCGATCAGGGTGCCGTCGGCGTCCTTGTCGAAGGGGCGGATGCGGCCTGCCTTGGAGAAGGCGGGGGTCTTGCTGAAGCAGAGGTACATGAAGATCGTGTTCTCGGCGTCGCAGCCGCCGGCGATCATGGTGTCGGCGCGGTGCTCCAGCAGTTCGCTGACGGCCGCCTTGGTGGCGGCGAGCGAGCTGGCGCAGGCGGCGTCGATCGTCATGTTGGTGCCGCCGAGGTCGAGCCGGTTGGCGATCCGGCCGGCGACGACGTTGCCGAGCATGCCGGGGAAGGAGTTCTCCTCCCAGGGGGCGAAGGCGAGTCTGAACTTCTCGGCGATCTCCTCGGCGTCGCGCTCGCTGAGGCCGCAGCTGCGGACGACCTCCTTGAGCACGGGGGTCTGCAGCCGGGCGGAGAGCGGCTGGGTGAGCTGGTTGGCGCCGGTGACGCCGAGGACGACGCCGGTGCGCTCGGGCCGGTACCAGGGCCGGTCGGCGCCGGCGTCGCGCAGCACGTCGCGGGCGACGACCAGGCTGAGCAGCTGGAGGACGTCGGTGACCTCCAGGGTGGTCGGCGGCAGGCCGAACTCCATCGGGTTGAACGGGACGGTGGGCATGAAGCCGCCGCGTCTGGCGTAGGTCTTGTCGGGTGCGGCCGGGTCGGGGTCGTAGTGCTCGGCGACGTCCCAGTGGGTGCTCGGCACGTCCTCGATGCAGTCGGCGGCGGACATCACGTTGCCCCAGAACTCGCGCAGGTCGCGGGACTTGGGGAAGAGCGCGGAGAGGCCGACGATGGCGACCGGCTCGTCCGCGAGCCGGCGGCCGAGCTCCGCGTCGGGCAGGGGGTTGGTGGGCTTCGAGGTGTTCACGGCAAGGCTCTCTCGGTCTCGGAGGGCCGGGCACCGGCCGGGGTTCGGTCGGCCGGGGCCCGTACGGAACGGCCTGCGTCAGACCTTCGGTACGGGTGTGCGCCGCGCGGGGGCGGCGGGGCGGAGCAGGCGCGCGATCACGGCGGCGGCGTCCGGTCGGTCGAGCATGGTGTAGTGGTCGCCGGGGCAGTGGTGGACGTCCAGCCCGTGCGGGGCGAGCGCTTCCCAGCCGAGCGTGCGGTCGCCCGGCAGGAGGCTGCGTTCGGCGGTCACCAGGACGAGCGGCACGCCGCAGGCGCGCGCGGTGTACGGCGCGGTGAGCCGGTTGTTGCGCAACAGGCCGTCCACGTAGGTGTCGTAGAGCTTGCGCAGGCCGGCCGGCGGGGTGTCCGCGGGCAGCGCGCCGCTCCCGGCGGCGGCCGCGAGCACGAGCCGCAGGCCGTCCTCGGTGCTGCAGCCGGCGAGCCGGCCCTCGTCGACGGTCACCGGGCGGCCGCGCTTGGCGCCCAGGTACATCGCGAACCAGCCGAGCAGCAGCGGTGGTTCGAGGGCGTCGTCGGGCTGCTGGTACTCCGGGGTGGGCGCGATGCTGTCCAGCAGGACGAGCCGCTCGGGGCGCCGGCCGGCGGGCATCCGCCCGACCAGCGCCTGGGCGACGACGCCGCCGAAGGACCAGCCGGCCAGGGCGTACGGGCCGCCGTCGTGCAGTGCGGCCAGCTCCTCGCCGATGCGGTCGGCGAGTTCCTCGATGCTGGTGTCGGCCCGGCCGCCGGTGAGGGCGGCCTCCCAGTAGGCCGGCAGGGCGGACAGGTCGAGGACGGTCAGGCCGGTGCCCGGGGGCAGCGCCGCGGCGAGGGTCCGGTGGACGGTCGCGGCGAGGGCCCCGGGGTGGACGAGGTACACCGTGCCCCCGCCGTCCGCCGGTTCGGCGAGCCGGTGGACGACGGCGGGGCCGGCGTCACGCCGAGGCCGCATGGTTCTCCCCGGCTCGTGCGGCGGACTCCTCCGCGATGTACTCGGCCAGGTCCTTGATGCTCGGGTGGTACCAGAGGGTGGTCGTCCCGAGCTCGAAGCCGAGCCAGTTCTCCATCTCCCCGGCGAGGATGAGCGCCTCGGTGGAGTCGAGGTCGAGCTCGTCGAAGTACTGCTCCGGCGGGACGTCCTCCGACGGCACTCCGAGCCGGTGGGCGATCTTCTCGATCAGCCACTGCTGGGCCTCAACGGCGGTCACGACAGGCACGGTCGGTCCTTCCCCAGGGTACGGTGATTTCGTCCGGGCGGAACATTTCCGGGAACTCCCGCAGGTAAATCGGCGGCAAAGCCGAAGCAGCGGGAGGGCAGCCGGGAATCACACGCTCGCGATGCGCAGCAGACGCGGATTCAGGGCTTCTCACACGATGGCGCGACGGGGCCGCATCCGGGCACAAGCAGGCCTGACCTGCGAGAAATCCGGCACTGCGGCGTCTCGGTCGATGGGTGAACGGTGACGGCGGGAGCGGTGGCGAACACTCCGCCTCGTCCCGGGTCAGGACCGTACGCGAGCGCCGTTCGAGCGTGCAACCAATTCCGCGTAAATCAACGCCCCTGCAACGCACAGGAAATGTACTGACCGGAAGGAACATTGTTCTTGAACTCCGGCCGAATAAATAAAAAATGACGGACCGTCCGACCGTGCTTCGAATACGCACGCGCCTTGCCGCGACTGAGCATGCGGCAGCTGCGGCGGCCCCCGGACGCCGGCGGACGCGTCGTCAAGCGTTCAACGACGCCTTGCCGCCCGCTCGGCGAGCTGGTTATGGTCACGTCAGAGCGCCGCGGCCGACCCGTGGACCGCTCGCCGACCGCCTGCCCGCAACGAGGGGGAGCCAGGACGCATGTCCGGGGACCGGCACCACGGAAGACGAAGGGGCGGGCCCGCCGCCGGCGGACCCGCCCCTCACCTCGAATGCTCAGCCCAGCTGCACCACGGCCCGGGACATGCCCAGCACCTTCTGGCCGCCGCTGGTCGCCAGCAGGTCGACCCGCACCCGGCGGTCGTCCAGCAGCGCCGCGACCTTCCCGGACACCTCGATCACCGCGCCGACGCCGTCGTTCGGCACCGGCACCGGCTTGGTGAAGCGGACGCCGTACTCGACCACTGCGGCCGGGTCGCCGACCCAGTCGGTCACCACGCGGACCGCCTCGGCCATGGTGAACATGCCGTGCGCGATGACGTCCGGCAGGCCGACCTCCAGGGCGAACTTCTCGTTCCAGTGGATCGGGTTGAAGTCGCCGGAGGCGCCTGCGTACTGCACCAGAGTGGCGCGCGTCACGGGAAAGGACTGCGCCGGCAGCTCGGTGCCGACCTCGACCTCGTCGAAGCTGATCGCCATCGGGTTCACTCCCCCGCCTCGTCGGCCGCGCGCGCGACCAGGGTCATGACCGACGTCACCACGTGCTCGCCGGACTCGTCGTTCACCTCGCCGCGCACCGACAGCACGTCGTTGCCGGCCAGCGACTTGATCGAGTCGATGGTCACGGTGACGGTCAGCCGGTCGCCGGCCCGCACCGGGCGGGTGTACGCGAACTTCTGGTCGCCGTGCACCACCCGGCTGTAGTCCAGACCCAGTTCGGGGTCGGTCACGACCTGCGCGGCAGCCGCGTACGTGATCACGAACGGGAAGGTCGGCGGCGCGATGACATCCGAATGGCCGAACGCCTTGGCGGCCTCCGGGTCGGTGTACGCGGGATTGGCGTCACCGATCGCCACGGCGAACTCGCGGATCTTCTCCCGGCCGACCTCGTACGGCGCGGTGGGCGGATAGGTCCGCCCGATGAAGGAGGGGTCGAGCGGCATGGGCAACTCCTCTGGTCGACCGTCATGAAGGCATGCGAAAACGACTCCAGGCCGCGCCCCGCACGGGGGAGCGGCCTGGAGTCGAGGCAAAGTCAGCGGGTCTCGCGGTGCGCCGTGTGGGCGTTGCAGCGCGGGCAGTGCTTCTTCATCTCAAGACGGTCCGGGTCGTTGCGCCGGTTCTTCTTGGTGATGTAGTTCCGCTCCTTGCACTCCACGCAGGCCAGCGTGATCTTCGGGCGGACGTCGGTGGCAGCCACGGGAGTGCCTTCCTGGGACAACGAATAAGAACACAGACAAGTGTAGCCGATCGGGAGTTTGACCCCCCGATCGACTACGCGGGGTAGCGGTGACCGGACTTGAACCGGTGACACAGCGATTATGAGCCGCTTGCTCTACCAACTGAGCTACACCGCTTTGATGACCGACTCCCCGCCGAGGCGGAGGGTCTTTCACCAGAGCCCCCATGCGGAATCGAACCGCAGACCTTCTCCTTACCATGGAGACGCTCTACCGACTGAGCTATAGGGGCGAACGAGGAAGAGATTACACGGTTCCGGGCCAGAGGTGAAATCCGTATCCGACCCGGAAGATCGCAGGTCGGGCGGGCCGCGCAGGTGCTCGGCCCCGGTACGGCCGTTCGAGGGCGTCCGCGCCCCTGCGGCCCCCGCCGATACGACTTTCCCCCGCCTGCGCGCTCCCCGCCCGACCTCGGCCTAGGGTGTGCCTCACGGATCTTGCCGGGCCCGCGGGGCAGCGCGACGTGGAGGAGCGGCCGATGACCGGGGACAGCGCACCCTCCGACGGACCGGACTCCGGCCCGTCCGGCGACGACCCGCTCGCCCACGGCCCCGTCCTGCTGCTCGCCGGCGCACGGCTCGCCGACGGGCGGGTCGTCGACGTCCGGATCAGCGGCGACCGCATCCAGGCCGTCGGCACCCCGGGCAGCCTCGGCCCGCTGCAGGCCATGCCGGGCACGCCCACCGTCACCACCGGGGCCCGCATCGACCTCACCGGCTACCTGCTGCTGCCCGCCCCGGCCGAGGCGCACGCCCACCACGACACCGCCTTCTCCGCCTCCCTGCCCGGGCCGCCGCCGAGCGGCACGGCCGAACTCGTCCGCCGGGTCACCGAGGCCGCCCTCACCTCGCTCGCCTACGGCGCCACCGCCCAGCGCACCCACGTCAGGATCGGCGACGTGCACGGGCTGGGCCGCCTGGAGGCGGTCCTCACCGCCGGGCAGGCGCTGCGCGGCCTGGCCGAGCTCCAGGCGGTGGCCATGCCCCGGCTGCTCACCGGCCGGTCCGGCGCGGACGGCCGGGCGCAGCTGCGCGACGCCCTGGACCTCGGAGCCGCAGCGGCCGGCGGCTGCCCGGAGCTCGACCCCGACCCGCTCGGCTACGTCCAGGTGCTGCTGGAGGCGGCCCGCGAGGCCGACTGCCCGGTCGACCTGCACTGCTCGGCCGCCGACCCTGCCCAACTCGCGCGGATGATGGGCGCGTTGGCGCCGCTGCGGCCTAGGGTGACGATCGGCCCGTGCGATGCACTGGCGCCCGGCGGCTCCACCGTGCTGGCCAGTGCCGGTGTCCGGGTGGTCTGCCTGCCGCAGCACGGCGGCTGCGCCGGTGCCGAGCGCCCGACCGGCGGCCTGCATCCTTCCGTCGTGCGGGAGTTGACCCACGCACGGGTGCCGCTGGCGGCGGGCAGCGGCGGTCTGCGCGATCTCTGCGCCCCGGTCGCGCGGGCCGACCTGATGGAGGCCGCCTACCTGCTGGCCTCCTCCGGCGTGCTCACCCCGGAGGAGGCGTACGACGCCGTGTCCAACCAGGCGCGGATCGGGCTCGGCCTGCCCGCCGTCCGGGTGGACGCCGGCTTCCCGGCGGAGTTGTTGGCGGTGCGCGGCGACAGCCTGCCCGGCGCCCTGGCCGGCGGCCACAGCCGGCTGGTGGTGCACGGCGGTCGGGTGGTCTCCCGCACCAGCGCGGTACGGGAGTTCGCCGACACCGTGGTGCTGGCGCTGCCCCGGCAGGCCGCCCCCGACAGCTGAGCCGGGCCCGCTGCGGCCTGCCCCCGACCGGCCCTCTCGGGCTCCTCGGCCCTCGGCCGTCCGCCGACCCCCGTACGGCGGACGGCCGAAGGTCAGCGGCCCCAGGCCGAGAACTGCACCGAGGCGTTGTTGCCGGACCCGCCGCTCTTCGAGACGTAGAACTTCAGGTCCGTCCCGGTGGAGTCGTAGGAGTTGGAACCGACGTACGGGTTGTTCCAGTGCACCCGCAGCAGGCGGCCGTTGAGCACCGGGTCGGCGCAGTTCTCCGAGAAGAACCGGGCCCAGCCCTCGGTGCCGGTGGCGAAGCCGTTCGACTCCGACGCCCAGGAGCCCTGGCCCTGGTCGTAGATCCGGACCGGCGGCTCCTGGGCCCAGATGCCGTGGTTGAGGCCCCACTCCTCACGGGTGAGGGTGCAGCCCGTCCAGTTGTTGAACTTCACGGACACGCTGCGGGCGGCCGAGGTCAGCGCGGGTGCGGCCGCAGGCTGCCCGCCCTTCGCCCCCTCCGCGGCCTTCGCCGGCTCGGCGGCCTTCGTCGGCTCGACGGCGGAGGCCGTTCCGGCAACGCCCACCGACAGCGCCCCGGCCACGGCCAGAGCGATCGCAGCCGTCCCGATTCTGCGTGCGGCACCCATCGTTCATTCCCCCTGGTTGTGGGGGGGGGGGGGGGGCGCGGCGGCGCCCCCCCAGCGGGGCGGCCGCGGGCGGGAGGGGGGTCGACCCCCACACAACCCGAAAACAAAAACAAAAAA